>CALZCW010000026.1 GCA_945635805.1 uncultured Clostridia bacterium | reverse complement strand
GGGAGCTGCTGGAAAAGCGCGGCTTCTACTATCAGATCTATACCAGCCAGTACGCGATTTGATCTTTTCGGCAAACATCATGCCCACCGGCGATACGGCCGGTGGGCATTTTTTGCGATATGCAACAAGGGCAGCGACTCGAATGAGCCACTGCCCTTTTGCCTGTTTCTTTGTCATTCCAAACCTTCGGCCGTCGAGCCGATGTCTGAATGGCCTGTGGAAAGCTTATTCCTCGTTCTGGATGAAGCGCATCAGCAGGGTAGCAACCTGCGCACGGGTGCCTTCGCCCTGAGGATCCAGGTACAGCTTGCCGCCGTCCTTGGAGCCGGCGATGATGCCCTCGGCAACCGCCCACTGCATGGCTTCCTTCGCCCAGGAGCTGACCTTGCTGCCGTCTTTAAAGACCGCAAAGTCCGCTCTGGCCTCGGTGTTGCGGCCAAGCGTCTTGGCATAGCGGAAGAGGATGGTAGCCAACTGCTCGCGGGTCACCTTGCCATCCGGATCGAAGCGATTCTCTCCGACGCCGTTGACAATGCCCTCTTTTGCAGCCCAGTTGACCGCATTGGTATACCAGGAACTGGTCGCGCAATCAACAAAGGACGTATTGGTAGCATTTTCCGAATCGTGATTACCGGCATTTCGCCACAGAACGGTGACAAGCTCCGCTCGGCTCATCGGGGTATTCGGGTCAAAAGTCATTGCGTTTCTGCCGTGGAACAGCCCTGCCTTAACCACGTATTCAATATTAGGCGCAAACCAATCGGTGTCCTCAACATCCAGGAACGTCAAGTCGTATTTGGAGGTTCTGCCGCACAGCGTGCAGACGTAATAAGTTTCGCCTGCCTCGGTCGTTTTTGACTGATTGATGTGGCCTGCGGGCAGGGAATAGTTCATGGAATAGGTCTCGCCGCACTCGCACTTCACAGACTTGTGGCCCTGTTCGGAGCAGGTCGTCTTGATATCCTCGAGGACGGTCAGGGTATGCGCCTCACCGGTCTTCTTGTCGAAGTGATAGATCTCCTCTCCAAACTGGAACCAGCCGGTCTTATAGGAGCCTCCGAGGAAATACATGGCCTTGCCGCTGCTCAAATCAGTCGCCCAACCGGTGTAATCCTGCGGTGCTTCCTCTGCACAATCGGCATCGGTGCAGATCAGCTTATCCGCCGTGCGGTCGTAGGCATAATGATGCTCTTCAGGCTTGGGAGGATCGGGCGGATCAATCGGCTGCTCCGGCAGCTTCTTGGTGTAGGTGTCGAGGGCCGTGCCATCGGCGTCATACGCCGTGACGGTCATCTCCTTATCCGTGCAGTTTGCCAGCAGATAAACCGCTTCGTAATCCTGCGTGATTGTTGCAAAATGGAAGTCGGGATTGTTCTCCGGCGCATAGTTCGCGTCGCGGGACTTCTCGCCAAGGTCGCCGCAGATGAAGTAAACAATGCCGTTCTTCTCATTGACCGTACCCGCCGAAATCGGCTCGGTGCGCGCATAGGCATGGTCATGTCCGGAGAATACAAAATCAATGCCGGCAGCTTCCGCCGCAGAGGGGATCACCTTGTTGTAAGGATCAGAGGAGCCCTTCGGGTTGGTGTAATAGGGCGGCTGATGGAGCGTCAACACTTTCCATGTGCAGTCGCTCTTCGCGGCATCCTCAACAAGCCACTTTGCTGCTGCTTCGATACTTGCATTGCAGTTGATGACTGCCACATAAACATTGCCGTATTCCACGGAATAATAGTCCTTATCCGGCAGATCAAAAATCACATTGGCAAGCCTGCCCGTCGTGTCGCCATAGTACTCATGATTGCCGAGAACCTGCACGACCGGAGTGGACGGATACTCGTTGCCGAAAATACCAAGGATCTGATCCCAGCGGGACAGGCTGTTCGCCATGTCGATGAAGTCTCCGGTCTGAATACCGAAATCGACCTCTGCCTTGTTAACGTTCTCCGCAATCTGCTCCATGAGCATGACCGCGGGCGATTCGGCAGTCTCGCTGCCGGAGAGCTGGGCATCGCCCATGACAAAGAAGGAGGTGTCAGCTCCCTCTTCCGCCGTAGTAAACTGGCGAAGCTCGGACCAATGTCCCTCAACGCCGTCACCTACGCGGTACTGATAGGTCGTATTGGGTTTGAGATTCTCAAGCACGACGGTATTAACCAGCGAGGCATTGCTGTCGCTTGCGCCGTTGTTAAAGGAGTAAACAGCGCTTGTGCCGGTTGCAGTGGCATATTCCACCGTATCGCCCTTTGTAAGCGCACCTTCGGCATACTGTACAACGGCTTTCTTTGCAGTGTACTCCGGCACACTGAACCAGGTGATGCTCTGCGTGGTCGTCGGATCGGTCACCGCATTCAGGCGGATATTGCTCGGCGTGGCCTCACTGCTGCCCATGCCGTTCGTCGTGCCGCGGATGCGGAAGGAGTAGCCCGCTGCACCCTTGGCATAGATTGTGTAGCTCTCACCAACATTTTGACAGAGCTTGTTCGTGACGAGTACGCCGGCGGCGTTGGTCGTGCCGAGGAGGATCGGCTCCCCGCCTTCGACGGCGCGATAGATCTCCACTCTGCCGGGTGCAGAGCCGTCAGCAGCAGTAACATAGAGCCTGCCGGTGGAGCCGGCCACCATGATGTCGGTGGTAAGCTCATACGCAGCAGTAACACCTACCGTGGTCAGCTCGCTTGCAAAAGTGAGTTTCTCACTGCCGTCGGTATACGCGCCCTGCTTGACCTCATAGTTCAAAAGGGTGCCGCGCGGTGTTGCAGGATCGACGGCAAAGGTGATCTTTACCGCAGTCCCGCTCTTGGGCGTCTCCGCCGCCGCATTGACGGTCAAATTGCCGTTTTCATAGGAAGCCGTACCGGTGTAGCCGTTTTCAAAGGTCACCGTCGGCTCACCAAAGCTGTTGTTGAGTGCGATGGTTGCGGAGAGCTCGGATACAAGCTCACTGCCGGCGATATCCATCGTAAGCACATAGCTTTCGCCGAGTACCGCAGTGCTCTCTCCCTGAACGGAGACGGTGCCAAACGTGCTGCTTGCATCTTCGATCGTAATATAGCGCGTGACCTTCGTGACATTGCCGAAGCCGTCAGCAACCGTCAGCAGGATGCTGTGCGTGCCGTTCGGAAGCGTCACCACCGCGGCAGCCTCCGTCTCTGTGGACTTCGTCAGGTCCTGCTTCAGGCCGTCAATATACAGCGCGGTTTTTTCAGTCTTAATGCCCGTTGCGTTGTCGCTAACGGGATCGGAGAAGGAGGCAGTGATGTTGACGGTGCCGTTATCCAGCGTCGTTGTCTCCTCTCCCAGGGTCTTGCCGTTGGCGCTCAGTTCGCTAATGACGGGATTCTCCATGTCGTCGATGGTATCGCCGTAGACGACGCGGAAATTGTCAAAATACAATGTTCCCTTGGCAAAATCGCCCATGGGAATCTTCGTGCCGTTCTCATTGGCAGAGCCGCCGGGAATAAAGGTAACATTAATGAAGTAGTCACCGTCTGCAATCATGAGCGGATGCTCCGGCGTAACATACTTTGCATATGGAGTCAGGTCCGCTTCGCAATACATCCAGCCATCCCAGTAGATACCGGTATACTGGAGGTTGCGGCCTTCTTGTGTTTTGAAGTGAATATTTGCAGATTTCAAGACTCCATCTTCATTATAGTAGCTGATCTTTGTCCAAAGCCAGAAATTCGGTGTTCCTTCGGGAGCATAAACCCAGCAGCCAAGGCCGGACGGAGTTCCGTCAAATTTAATCGCATGGGAAGATTCCGGATTGCTTCTGTAGGAATCGCCGGTAATGAATACCCAGCAGTTTACGTTCTTATAGCCGTCCTTCAGCTCGGAATAATCAAAGTCGAAGCGCAGAGAGCCTTCGCCAAAGCGAACTTCCCCGTTTTCGGCATTTGCGTAGCTTGCGACCGCGCTGTCTTTCATCATAACGCCGGCATGGTCGGTATAAAGCTCATAACCGGCTGCTCCGAACATTGTACTGGAGGGATATCGAAGTGTTCCGTTTTCGTTGCTGTTGTACCAGTCGTCAACAAAGAACGGGCCTGCTTCGGTGATCATATCCAGTCCGCCTTTTTCTGCATTATAGCCCATAAAAGTAATCGGCTCTGCAGGCGTCCAGCCTTCCGGATAGAAGCGGGCATCCGCCCAATCATATTGGGCGCAGGACATACCGGATTTGCCTTCAAAGTCCATAAAGACTTCCGGCATTCTGCCGATTTCAACAGTGATTGTATCGGACAAAACGGTAGAATCCGACTTTGTGTACGAAACAGTGATCTCCGCTTTCAGTGTCTCTTTTGCCTTAACCGTAGTAAAGAGGTTTCCGTTAAATGATCCGATTTCTTCTGCGGTCTTTCCTTCTGTGAGCGGATTGATCTTCCAATCAAGGAAAACACCGCCGAGATTTACCAGACGGCTCTGATATTTTACGGTCAGATCAAGATCCGAGGTCGCATTAAAGGCAAGATTCAGGGAATCTGCGGGGAAAAAGACTTCATCCGGTTCCTGTATCTCAATGCTTGTCGTGCCAACAACCTTATTGCTGATGACCAGATTGACCGTAACCGTGCCGCAGGTGCCATTAGATTGGAACAGGCCCGTGCTGTCGATCGTTCCGAAGGAATCGTCGGCAAGGCTCCACTTTGCGGTCGTGGGGATCTCGCTGGGATAGCCGCCGGCATCGACGCCGTTGGCAAGGAACTGCACCTGTGCGCCCGCCATGTAGACCTCGTTCTTCGGTGTCAGCGCGGCATGGTCAAAGGTGCCGGTTTCCTCCGCGGTGGAGACCAGCAGGAGGGTCGAGGCGACGACACGTTCCGGGCCGTCGGACGGGTGGTTCTGGATGCTGAGCTTGTCGCTGCCCTCATGACGGGAAGCAACCGTTGCGGAGCCGCCGCCGTCGAGATAGATCGCGTCAACGACGCCCTGTTCCTTCATCATCTGGGCGACCTCATAAACGGTCATACCGATGGACATACCCGCACGGCCGTCAGCCAGGAAGGTAACGATGGTACCGTCCGCCTTCAGTCCGATGGAGTTACGCGGTGCAAGTGTAGTGTCAGCCGGGTTTGCCACGATCTCACCGTTGCGGAGCAGGAAGAACGGGCCGGAGATGGCTTCTTCGACGTCGTCCGTCGGCGTGCCGTAGTCACGGATGGCATATTTACCATTTTTCAGAACGGCAAAATATGGCTCGGCAGAGCCGCCGCTCGTCTGCACGACGTTGCCTTCCATGATAAGATAGCCGCAACACTGCGCAGTCTGCATATTGTAGTAGTCTGCGTTCGTCGCCATAATAACAGTCTCGCCTGTCGCCTTTTCATAGTCGGCTGCCTGACCTGTCGTCGTGCGCAGGTCCCATTTCAGGTTCTTCGCCGCCTCTGCACGGCTCTCGGGCGTGCTGCCTTCGGTATAGTAGCCGCCGTAAGAAGCCTTCAGTTTCACACTTGCGCCCGGCTCAACGGTTGTCATATAGCCGTAAACCTGAGCCGTGCCCGATTCGTTGTTCAGAATGACCTGCGTTTCCGTTACGCCCTTCGTCAACGGATAATCCGTCTGCGTGATGATGTACTTTCCCGTCGGGGCAGTCATGCTGCGCGTCTCCTCTGCCGCAAAGGCCGCAGGCAGAAGTGACAAGAGCATTGCCATCATCAGCAGAAAACAGACCATGCGTTTAAGAGCTCGGTGATTCATGAAATACTACCTCATTTCTTTCTTTTTTGTTCGGTGCTAACAGGTTCTTCCGGTAATCCTCCTCCACGCTTCAGCAGCATTACCGGTGTCGCCTCTCGCATCCGTATCAAGTATAACGTCTTTTCAGGGGAATTGCAACACTATCTTCACATAAACCAAGAAAAATTTTTCAATTGTAGAAAAACTTACGGTTCCTCCACCTTTACGTCCAGTCCGAACTCGCTGGGGAGAAAGCGGGGACAGACATTTTCGGAGGTGCAGATGACCGAGGTGGACAGGCGTGTGCCGATCTGGCAGGCCTCCTGGAGGGACTTTCCGTAGGTCAGGCCGATGGAAACGCCGGCAAAGAAAGCGTCTCCCGCGCCGGTGGTGTCCTTGACCGCCACTTTTTTGCTGGGGCACCAGCCCTTTTCGCCGTACATATCGGCATAGACCGCGCCGTTGGCGCCCATGGTGACGATCATCCGCGGGATCCGGGCGCGCATCACCTTTTCCGAAAGGATCTCCATCATCGCTTCCGGCGCTACCTCCTCATAATCCTCGGAGAAGAGGATGCCGGCCTCGCTGAGGTTGCAGGCAAAGCAGTCCGTGAGCTGGAGAAAATCGCGGCGCTCCACGGCAATGGACATATTGGTCACGGCGGCATAGATGGGCTTTTCATGCTTTTTGGCAAGCTGGAAGACCCGCTTGACCACGTCCTTGTCCATGTCGATCTCAATGACGACGCTGTCGGCACCCGCAAAGATCTCATCGCCCTGTTCATCCAGAATGTCCGCAATGGGGCGCAGGTCCGGCCGCTTGGAAATGGCCGCCAACACATCGCCGTCGTTGTCGAAGATGGCCAGCCAGGTTCCCATACCGTCTGCCGTACGGCGCATATAGTCGGTGTTGACCTTGTGGTTCTGCAGCTTTTTCAGTACGTCGTCGCCGACGGTGGTCTCATCCACCAGACTCACATAGGTCGGGCGCAGCTCCACGTTGGCGATGTCTTCCACAATGTTTCGGCTGACGCCGCCGTGGACCTGCTCCACATAGCCCACATTTCTGCCGCCAGGGATGTAGGTATTGGTGGGGTATCCCTTGATGTCCACAAAAACAGCGCCGATCACTACAATGCTCATGGTTGCCTCCTCCAAATTATTATGTATCAAATCACAGCTTCTGCGTTTTGGCAAGCTGCTTGTTTTTATAGGCCGGATCCCCGGTCACATCCCGCAGGACCTGGATCTCCGGCGGCAGCACCACATGATCGCCGCCGATGTAGCAGAACAGGACCGCCTTGTCCCCGCTGAAGGGATAGACGTCGATCTCAAAGCGCTGGCTGTGGTATGTAAAACGGTATTTCGTCTTGTGGACCGTGTGCAGCGCCGGGTCGCCCTCCATCAGATAGCGGATGTACTCCTTCTGGGAAATGGGCTTCTCCGTGTCCCACTTGGTACCGTCGGGCATCAGGTGCTTTTCGGTGTAGAAATACAGGTAGTCGTCGTTGTTGCGCTGCTGGCGGATGCGGCGCTCCACGGCGGGATTGGTCTCCCGCAGGTAGGTCTGCATCATGTCCAGCGTGGCGGCGTTGTAGATGGCCGTCAGCTTCTCCATGTCGGGCATGGCGATCAGGTACTTGTGCTTCTGAGCCATCGGCTCCGGCTCACCCACGGCGCGGTAGATCTCCTGCAGGGCGCGCTGGATCTTGTCGGCAAAATTCACCGAGTTGTCGATGATCTTCAGATTGGGATGGGCGCTCCAGGCGCGCAGGGTGCGGTC
>CALZCW010000025.1 GCA_945635805.1 uncultured Clostridia bacterium | reverse complement strand
CAACCCGGAGACCACTACCGGCGGCAACGCGCTGAAATTCTATTCCTCCGTCCGTCTGGACGTGCGCAAGATCGAGGCCATCAAGGAGGGCGGCACCGTCATCGGCAACCGCACCCGTGTCAAGGTCATCAAGAATAAGGTCGCGCCTCCCTTCCGCGAGGCGGTCTTTGACATCATGTACGGCGAGGGCATTTCCAAGTACGGTGAGCTGCTGGATATGGCTGTGGAGCTGGAGCTGGTCAACAAGAGCGGCAGCTGGTTCTCCATCGGCGACGAGCGCATCGGCCAGGGCCGCGACAATGCCAAGCAGTATATTGCCGATCATCCGGAGCTGGCAGAGGAACTGGAGACAAAGGTCCGCGCCCATCTGGCGGAGCTGCGCGACGTTCATAAGCCTGCGGCCAAGCCTGCCGGCAAGGCGGTAGACATCTCTGCCGAGGACTTTGATGAGGGTTGAGTCGATAGAGGCCACCCGTTCCCCCCAGGGAAAGAAACGGGTGCGCTTTGACAACGGCGTCAGTCTGCTGATGCCCGCTTCCGCACTGGCGGAGCTGGGGCTTTACGAGGGCATGGAGGTGCCGGAGAGCGCCATGGCTTCCATTGAAGACACCTGCGCCAAGGCCTCCGCCCGGGAACGTGCGGTGCGGATCGTATCGGCCAGCGCCGTCTCCCAACGGGAACTGGAGCTGCGCCTGGTGCAGAAGGGCGAACGGGAGGAAGATGCCAAGGAAGCGGTGCAGTGGCTCACGGAGCTGAAGCTGCTGGATGACCGCCAGACGGCGGAGTCCATCGTCCGCAGCGGCGCGGCCAAGGGCTACGGCGCCGCACGGATCCGGCAGATGCTCTACGAGAAACGGATTCCCCGGGAGCTCTGGGATGAGGCACTGGAGCAGATGCCCGTGCAGGACGAGGCCATCGATGCCTTTTTGCAGCGGCGCTTCCGGGGCAAAACACCGGATCGGGCCGAGTGCAAACGGGCCACGGACGCATTGCTGCGGCGCGGACATCGCTGGAGCGACATCCGGCGCGCCCTGGAGCGGTATGCGCCGGACGAAGAATTTTTCGAGGATTAGGAAGGATTTCACATATGGGCAAGCGTATCGGGATGATCTCCCTGGGCTGTGCAAAAAACCAGGTCAACGCGGAGCAGATGATGTATCTGCTGCAGCAGGCAGGTTTTGAGCTGCTGAGCGGCGTCGAGGGCGCGGATGTGGTTATCATCAACACCTGCGGTTTCATCGACTCTGCTAAGAGCGAGGCCATTGACAATATCCTGGCCATGGGCGCGTTGAAGGAGGAGGGGATCATCGGTAAGATCCTGGTCACCGGCTGCCTTTCTCAGCGCTATCAGGAGGAAATTCTGCGGGAGATGCCCGAGGTGGACGGCGTCCTGGGAACGGGCTGCTATGACGACATCGTCTCTGCGGTGGAGGCCCTGCTTGCAGATCAGACCGTCTGCCGTTTCGACGACATCAATGCCGCCCTGACGGAGACCGGTCGTGTGCTGACGACCCCGGCGTATTACGCCTATCTGAAGATTGCGGAGGGCTGCGACAACCGCTGCTCCTACTGCGTCATTCCGTCCCTGCGGGGCAGATACCGCAGCCGCAGCCTGGAGGACTGCCTCTATGAGGCGCGGATGCTTGCCGAGGACGGCGTAAAGGAGCTTATCGTCGTCGCCCAGGATACCAGCCGCTACGGCATTGACCTTTACGGAGAGCGAAAGCTGCCTGAGCTGCTGCGGGAGCTGTGCAGGATCGAAAAGCTCCACTGGATACGCGTCCACTACCTCTACCCGGACGAAATGACCGACGAGCTCATCGACGTGATCGCGTCGGAGCCGAAGATCGTCAAATACATGGACATTCCCATTCAGCACGTCAACGACCGCATTTTGAAGCGGATGAACCGCCGCGGCACCCGTGCGGAGCTGGACGAGCTTTTTGCCCGTCTGCGGGAGAGGATCCCCGGCGTGGTCATCCGTACCAGCCTCATCACCGGACTGCCCGGCGAGGGGGAAGCGGAGTTTGACGAGCTGTGCGACTGGCTGCGGGTGCATAAGCTGGAGCGCGTGGGCGCCTTTGCATTCTCTCCGGAGGAGGGAACGGCTGCGGCAAAAATGGAGCATCCCGACGAGGAGACTGCCGCACACCGGGCGGAGATCGTCAGCGAGCTGCAGTCTCGCATCATGGATGAGTATAACGAGGCCCGGATCGGAACGGTCATGGAGGTCCTCTGCGAGGGCTATGACCCGGAAACGGAGCGGTATTTCGGCAGGACCTACGCCGATTCCCCCGACATCGACGGCAGAGTTTGTTTCGACAGCGAGACAACGGTGCATACCGGCAGCTTTGTATCCGTCAGAATCACCGGTGTCTGCGACGGCGACCTGATAGGTGCTTGTGAGGAGAGGTAAATAATGACGACAGCTACGAAAATCACATTGGTGCGGGTGATCCTGATCCCTTTTTTCCTGCTCTGCATGTATTTGGTCAAGCCGTTGGGCACGGTGATGCAGTATGTGGCCCTGGCCATCTTCGCCATCGCCAGCCTGACAGACCTGGTTGACGGAAAAATTGCCAGAAAATACAACCAGGTGACGGATTTCGGCAAATTCCTGGACCCCTTAGCAGATAAAATTCTGGTCATTGCGGCAATGGCCGTATTTTGTGAATGGAGAATCTTCCCTGCATGGGCGCTGATGATCGTTCTGACCCGGGAATTTGCCGTCAGCGGACTGCGGATGGTCGCCTCCGGCAAGGGCCGGGTCATTGCGGCAGCCTGGTCGGGAAAGATGAAGACCGCCATCACCATGTCCGGCATCTGCCTGATGCTGTTCTTGAACACCAGTGTGTTCGAGGACCTGCTGGGCGCGTGCTTCCTGACGGTGTTCAACTGGGTCATTGTCATTGCCATTTCCGTCGTCACCCTCTACTCCGGTGTGGAGTATTTCATCAAGAATATCGACATACTGAAAAACTGACAGAAAACGTTGTGCCGGGAAGAATCAGGAAAAAACTTGACACAAAAACCGTGAAATGATAATATAATGAAAACAAATATCGCGTTGACCGAAAAGAGTAGCCTGCAAAAGCGCAGCAGAGAGTGACCGCCGTCGGCTGAAAGCGGACACGGCGCCGTGCAGGGGAAGTGCGTTCGTGAGCGAGGGGAGACCCCGTTTGCCGCGTTAAGGCAGAAGTGAGAAATCAGAGTGGAACCGCGAGCAATGCCCGCCTCTGGAAGCAATTCCGAGGCGGGCTTTTTATGTTTGGAGGCGAGAAAATGCGGTTAAAAGAAACCATAGAGGCATACCAGCGCAACGACCCGGCAGCCCGCAGCAAATTTGAGGTGTTCTGGCTGTATAACGGCCTCCACGCCGTGATGTATTATCGGGTCGCTCACTGGTTTTATACCCACGGCATGAAATTCATCGGCCGCTGGGTGTCCCAGATCGCGCGCCGCAGGACGGGAGTTGAGATCCATCCCGCCGCGAAGATCGGCCGGCGGCTCGTCATCGACCACGGCACGGGCACGGTCATCGGCGCCACGGCGGAGGTGGGGGACGACTGTCTGCTCTATCAGGGCGTGACCCTCGGCGGCACGGGCGCTGCGCGGGAAAAGCGCCATCCCACCCTCGGCAACAACGTCATGGTCGGCTGTGGCGCAAAGATTCTCGGACCCTTCAAGGTCGGAGACAACGCGCGCATTGCCGCCAATTCCGTGGTGCTGGAGGAAGTGCCTGCCAATTCCACCGTGGTTGGTGTACCCGGACGCGTGGTGCGCCTCAACGGCGAAAAGCTCGACCACATCCACACGCCGGACCCGGTCCGCGCAGAGCTGGACTACCTGCATGAACGCTTGGAAAAGCTGGAGAAAGAGATGGAGGAGAAATAAAATGTATCTTTACAATTCCCTGACCCACAAGAAGGAACTGTTTGTTCCCAACCACCCCGACGTGGTGAAAATGTATACCTGCGGCCCGACGGTCTACCACTACGCCCATATCGGCAACCTGCGCAGCTATATCATGGAGGACGTGCTGGAAAAAAGTCTGCGCTACCTGGGCTACAACGTCAAGCGCGTCATGAATATCACCGACGTGGGCCATCTGGCTTCCGATGCCGACACCGGCGAAGATAAGATGCTCAAGGGCGCAAAGCGGGAGCATAAGAGCGTCATGGAGATCGCAAAATATTATACCGATGCCTTTTTTGCCGACTGCGAGAAGCTGAACATCAAGCGGCCCGAGGTGGTGGAACCGGCGACCAACTGCATCGGTGAGTATATCCACATGGTCCAGACCCTGCTGGACAAGGGCTTTGCTTATCTGGCCGGGGGCAATGTCTATTTCGACACCTCCAAGCTGGAAAAATACTATGTGTTCAACGACCATAACGAGGAGGATCTGGAGGTAGGCGTCCGCGAGGGCGTGGAGGAGGATACCAACAAGCGCAACAAAAACGACTTTGTCCTCTGGTTCACCAAGTCCAAATTTGAGGATCAGGCTCTCAAGTGGGAGTCCCCATGGGGCACCGGCTATCCCGGCTGGCACATCGAGTGCTCCTGCATCAGCATGAAGCATCTGGGCGAGGACATGGACATCCACTGCGGCGGCATCGACAACGCCTTTCCCCACCACACCAATGAGATCGCCCAGTCCGAGGCCTATCTGGGCCATAAATGGTGCAATTACTGGTTCCATGTCCACCACCTGAACACCGACAGCGGCAAGATGTCCAAGTCCAAGGGCGAATTCTTGACCGTCTCCCTGCTGGAGCAGAAGGGCTATGACCCGCTGGCCTACCGCCTGTTCTGCCTGCAGAGCCACTATCGCCGCAACCTGGTCTTCTCCTGGGAGAACCTGGACAACGCGGCGGCGACCTATGAAAAGCTCATCGCTAAAATTGCCGCCCTTGACCCCAACGACGGAGAGGTCGAACCGCAGGCTCTGGAAGGGCTGAAGGAACGCTTTGTGTCCGCTCTGAACGGCGATCTCAACACGTCCCTTGCGGTGACGGCCCTTTATGACGTTCTGAAGGCCAAGACCAACGATGCCACCAAGCTGGCCGCCTGTGCCGATTTTGACCGGGTGCTTAGCCTGAATCTGCTCTCCGCCGCCCAAAAGGTGCGTGATGCACAGCCGGAGGAGGAGCACGATCCTGAGATCGAGGCGATGCTCCAGGCCCGTGCCGAGGCAAAAAAGGCAAAGAATTGGGCCGAGGCCGACCGCATCCGCGATGAACTGAAATCCCGGGGCATCGAGATCATCGACACGCCTCAGGGCGCAAAATGGAAGCGCGTATAAATGGGAGGAACACTATGAAGCTGATGATATTGGATGGCAACAGCGTCATCAACCGCGCCTTTTACGGCGTGCGGCCGCTGACCACCCGGGAGGGCCTGTATACCAACGCCATCTTCGGCTTCCTGAATATTCTGCAAAAGGTCACGGCGGAGGAAAAGCCCGACGCCCTGTGCGTTGCCTTTGACCTCCACGGCCCCACCTTCCGCCACCTGCAGTATGAGGGCTACAAGGCGACCCGCCATGGGATGCCCGAGGAGCTTGCCATGCAGATGCCCGTGATGAAGCAGGTCCTTGCCGCCATGAATATCCCCATCTACGAATGTCAGGGCTGGGAGGCCGACGACGTCATCGGCACTGTGGCGGACATCTGCGGCCGGGAGGGCTGGAAGTGCGTCATCCTCACCGGCGACCGCGACAGCCTGCAGCTTGTGGATGAGAACGTGACGGTGAAGCTGGTGCGCTCTCAGACGGGCCAGACCGTTACGACCAACTACACGCCGGCGGTGTTCTTTGAGGAATACGGCCTGGAGCCCCTGCGCCTGATTGACCTGAAAGCCCTCATGGGCGACAGCTCCGACAATATCCCCGGTGTAGCAGGGGTCGGGCCCAAAACGGCGGGGGACCTGCTGAAAAAGTACGGGACTCTGGACGGAGTCTATGAGAACCTGACGCCGGAAAATATGAAGGGCAAGCTCTATGAAAAGCTGCAAAACGGCAAGGAGAGCGCCTATCTGTCCTATGACCTGGCGACCATCCGCCGGGACGCGCCCATTCAATTTGCGCCGGAGGAAAATCTGGTGCGGGAACCCAGACGCAAAGAGCTTTACGACCTGTTTGTCCGGCTGGAATTTCAAAAGCTTATCGACCGCTACGGTCTGCGCTCGGCTGCCTTTGAGGAGGAAAGCCCCGAGGTCGTCCTCGGAGAGTGTACCAGCCAAACCGTGACGACCCTCGCCCGTGTACAGGAGCTGGCGGAGACCTTTGCGGCGCGGGACTTTGTCCCCATCCTCTTCCGGGAGGACCTGTCTGCCTGCGCGGTGCAGGTGGAGTGCACCATGTACTATTTCACCCGGGAGGACCTGGGAGGGGACTATGAAGCGGCCCTGCGGCTGCTGCTGACGGACCGGGTCAAAAAACTCACCCACGACTTAAAATCCCTGATGCGGAAGCTTCTGGAGCAGGGACTGCCGGTGGAGGGCTTCATTTTTGACACCGCGCTGGCGGCCTATCTTCTCGACGCTACGCGGGGCAAATACGATCTTGCCTCCGTTGCCGAGGCCTATGGGCATTTCACCCTGCCGTCCGCTGCCGACACCACGCCGGAGGGAGTGCTGTTCAGCGCCGTCGCGGCGGTGGAGGCGGTCTATGAGCCGCTTCTGACCCAACTGCGCCAGCAGGGCAGTGACAAGCTCTATTTTGACGTGGAGCTGCCCCTCTGCCGCGTTTTGGCGGAGATGGAGCGCGACGGCGTCCTGGTGGACCGGGATGCGCTGCGCAGCTTCGGCGATATGCTCTGCGCCCGCATTTCTGACTGCGAGGCGCTGATCTTCGAGGTCGCCGGCGGGGAATTCAACATCAACTCCACCAAGCAGTTGGGAGAGCTTCTCTTTGACAAGCTGAAGCTGCCGCCGGTCAAAAAGACCAAGAGCGGTTATTCCACCAATGCCGAGGTGCTGGAAGCCCTGCGGGACAAGCATCCCGTGGTGCAGGCGATCATGGACTACCGTATGCTGACCAAGCTGAAGTCCACCTATGCCGACGGCCTGCAAAAGGAGATCGCCGCCGACGGCCGCATCCACACCACCTTCCAGAATATGGTCACCGCCACGGGGCGGCTGTCCTCCACGGAGCCGAATCTGCAGAATATCCCCGTGCGGACGGAGCTGGGCAGCGAGATACGGAAGATGTTCGTGCCTCGCGACGGCTGGGTCTTCGTGGACGCCGACTATTCCCAAATCGAGCTGCGGGTCCTGGCCCATATTGCCAACGACCGGCAGATGCAGGCGGCCTTCCGCTCCGGCGAGGACTTCCACAGCGTCACTGCCTCCCAGGTGTTCAACGTGCCCCTGGAGCAGGTCACGCCCCTCATGCGCCGCCATGCCAAGGCGGTGAATTTCGGCATCGTCTACGGTATTTCCGAATTCTCCCTGGCCCAGGATATCGGTGTCAGC
>CALZCW010000024.1 GCA_945635805.1 uncultured Clostridia bacterium | reverse complement strand
CGGACTGCGGCCTCTCCCCCAACGTCCGGGGTGAGACCCTGGGCATCGACGAATTTGCCCGTCTGTCCAACGCTCTGGGCAGAAAATAACAAGGGCGCACACCCGATCCCATCTGCCCTAAGCTGCCCAGACAGCTTCATGACTAAGGGCTAAGGACTAAGGGTGAATGACTGAGGTGTCTGCTGCGCAGACGAATAATAAAGCGGCACGGCAGAGTCGCCGTGCCCTACGATAAATAACGCACATCCACTGTAGGGGCGGACGACTCTGTCCGCCCGCCAAACATGAAACTGCAACCACTCGGGCGGCTGATAGCCGCCCCTACGGACGCTGATGTACAGCTATTATATGTTTATTATATGTTGCATGGCATCACAGAGAATAACAAGCCTATTCCCTCGAAAGGAGGAGCATCCATGGAGGAATACAGCGAAGCTTTGCCCGAAAACGAAAACGTCCCCAAAGAAGAATTGCCTTCCGGGGAGGACACCGTTTCCGAAGCAGAAGCCCGCGCCGAAGATACGGGGCCGGAACCTGCGGACAGCAGCTCCGGTGAAATAGCAGGCAACCCCAACGCAGAGAATGACGCCCCCGAAAAAACCGCTGCAGCGCCCCACGTCCGTCCCCGCCGCCAAAACAAGGCCATAAAACGCTGGACCCCGATCCTGGCGCTGGCGGTCTTTCTGCTCCTGGTGGCTGGCGCGGTGGTCTGGCTTGTGCTGCGGGGCACGCCGGCGGAGGACATCGCCTTAGGCTCGGCGGAGATCAAGCTGACCAAGGGGGAAAGCTGCCGCCTGACTTATCATCTTATCCCCGCCGACAGCGACGACGAGATCACCTGGCAGGTCAGCGACGAAACGGTGGCCTCCATCGACGCCTACGGCAAGGTCACTGCCCTTTCAGTGGGCAACTGCGTCGTCACCGTGCTGACGGAGAGCGGCTGCAAGGATGCCTGCTATCTCATCGTCGAGCCGCCTCTGACCGAGGAGGAGGCTGCCGCCGTCGGCAACCGGGAGCTTTATGCCGCTACCCTGGACGGGCAGGTGCAGTATTTTTACGGCAAAGACTATTTTCTATCTCTTTACAGTGACTCCAGCGGCCAAATCTACTGCCCCGACGGCTCCTTCCCTTTCACCTGGGACTACAGCGGCACCGAGGGCGTCCACTATTGCTTCACCGTCACCTTCGCCGACAAGACCACCGCCGAGATGTATTACAACACGGACAGCTCCGGCTCCATGTACGATACCGTCGCCTTCCGTTTTGCATCCGGCAATACCTGGCTTTTCCATTGATTGTCTTATACTGATTCTTGATTAAAAAGTTTAATCAAGAATCCCGTGTGCTGCGCACACTCACATCGTGCTAACGCACGCTGTGACGTCTCATGCAGAATCTGACGCGCCTGAAGGCGCTATAAAAAGGTTTTAAACCTTTTTATCAGATTCTAGTATTATTCCCGCCGGGGCATCGGACGCTGTACCGACGCTCCGGCGGTTTTTTCTGCCCTTTTCTCCAATATTTCCCAGGATTCTGGGCACTTTCACCAAAAATCCTGGGCGAAATCTGTACGAAGTGCGCTATTGCGGAGGAAAATGCAGATATGGTATGATATTGCTATCAAGGCAGGCGCGGCAACTCCACAACATTGCCGCAAACCGCCGGGAAAGGAGTTATTCAGTCCGCAGACTTGCGGTGCGGCAGTGTGGAGACCTGCCGTAATGCGTCGCGCTCCAACGCGGGCGGTCGCGAGGTACAGGCCGGCGGAGGCCCCTGTATCAAAGTCGGTAACATGGCAAGTGTCACCCTGAAAAATGTAAAAAAGATCTACCCCCACACAGAGAAAAAGAAGAAAAAGAAAGACGAGCCTGAGAAGAAAAACAATCTGCAGATCACCGAGGAAGGCGTCGTCGCGGTTCAGGAGTTCAATCTGGAGATCCAGGACCGGGAATTCGTTGTGCTGGTGGGACCGTCCGGCTGCGGCAAGTCCACGACGCTGCGCATGATCGCAGGTCTGGAGGAGATCACCGACGGTGAGCTTTACATCGGAGACCGTCTGGTCAACGACGTGGCCCCCAAGGACCGTGATATCGCCATGGTCTTCCAGAACTACGCCCTGTATCCCCATATGACGGTCTATGAAAATATGGCCTTCTCCCTGAAGCTGAAGAAGGTCCCCAAGGCTGAGATCGACCAGAAGGTCCGTGAGGCCGCGGAGATTCTGGGTATCACCGAATATCTGGACCGCAAGCCCAAGGCCCTGTCCGGCGGTCAGCGGCAGCGTGTGGCTATCGGCCGCGCCATCGTCCGTAACCCGCAGGTGCTGCTTATGGACGAGCCTCTGTCCAACCTGGACGCCAAGCTGCGCAACCAGATGCGCGCCGAGCTCATCAAGCTGCGCTCCCGCATCGACACGACCTTCGTTTACGTCACCCACGACCAGACCGAGGCCATGACCCTGGGCGACCGCATCGTCATCATGCGTGACGGCTTCATCCAGCAGATCGGCACGCCCCAGGAGGTGTTCCACCATCCGCAGAACCTGTTCGTCGCAGGCTTCATCGGCACGCCGCAGATGAACTTCTTTGAGGACGCCAGGCTGGTCAAGCGCGGCGATACCTACAGCGTGGAGCTGCTGGGCAAAGAGATCGCTCTGACCGAAGCACAGCAGAAGGCCCTGCGGGCAAAGCAGCAGCCGGAGACGGACCTGGTGGTCGGCGTGCGTCCGGTCCATCTGACCCTGGGCGGAGATCATTTCAGCGCCAAGATCGACGTGTCGGAGATGATGGGCAGCGAAATGCACCTGCATATGACCGTGGCAGACCGGGACGTGGTGGCGGTGATTCCCACGGCGGGCCTGGATCTGGACAGCGTCCGCACCGGCGCGGATGTGGGCTTCGACTTCGACCCGTCGCTGATGCACCTGTTCGACAAGGAAACGGAGCAGAACCTGCTGTAATATTATATTATAAAAACCCTTGGGGCGGTCACCGGCTGCCCCAAGGGTTTTTGCACAGAGCGCAGCGGTTTCCCGCTGCCGGGAGTAGCCGTCCTGGTCCGCCCTTTCGCCGAAGTGCAGAAGCGAAAGGCCATGGAAAGGATGCTGACGGAATAATTTTCTTGACATTCTCTGCGTTGTGTGTATAATTTGTTATACAAGTTATACTCACGGAGGTGTACCGTATGGCAAAAACGGTTTTTCCCGACGGGAAATTCATGGCGGCGGTGAAGGTCGGCCCCAAGGGGCAGATCGTGATCCCTGCCGAAGTGCGGGAGCTTTTCGGCATTGCGCCGGGAGACACGCTGCTCCTGCTGGCAGACCGGGAGCAGGGCATCGCCATCCCGGAGCAGAGCCGCGCCGCTCTGATCTATGAGCAGATCACCGCCGGTCTCGGCATGGGAGGAAGCGGCAATGAATGACATCGAAACCAAGGGCCTGACCAAGCGGTTCAAGGAAAAGACCGCCGTTGACGGCTTGGACCTGACCGTAAAGCAGGGCGAATTGTTCGCCCTTTTGGGCGTCAACGGCGCCGGAAAGACCACCACCATCAAGATGCTCTCGGGGCTGCTGGTCCCCACGGCAGGCACGGCGACGGTTTTGGGCTATGACCTGGCTACACAGCTTCCCGAGATCAAGCAGCGCATTGCCGTCTCGCCCCAGGAGACAGCCGTGGCGCCCAATCTGACGGTACGGGAGAATCTGGAGCTGATCGCGGGCATCTACGGCAGCAGCCGCGCCCAAGCCAGGGAAAAGACCGCGGCACTCCTGGACGAGCTTCATATGCAGGAGGTGGCCAAGTCCCGGGCAAAGACCCTGTCCGGCGGCTGGCAGCGGCGGCTCTCCATCGCCATGGCGCTGATCTCCGAGCCGCAGCTCCTGTTTCTGGATGAGCCGACCCTGGGCCTGGACGTTCTGGCCCGGCGGGAGCTGTGGCAGGTCATCCGCTCCCTCAAGGGCCGCGTCACCGTCATCCTGACCACCCACTATCTGGAGGAGGCCGAAGCCCTGGCGGACCGCGTCGGCATCATGGCGTCCGGCCGCCTGCTCCACTGCGGCACGCCCCGGGAGCTGATGGATCTGGCCGGCGAGGAAAAATTCGAGGACGCCTTTGTGAAGCTGGCAGGAGGTGAGGTGCAATGAAACGGACCCTTTGGTTTGCGGGCCGGAATCTGAAAGAGATGCTGCGCGACCCCCTCAGCCTGTTTTTCGGCATCGTCTTTCCCATCATCCTGCTCCTGCTACTGAGCTTTATCAACCGGAGCATCCCGGCTGAGGCTCAGATGACCCTGTTCGAGATCGAGAGCCTGGCACCGGGCATCGGCGTGTTCAGTCTGAGCTTTATCGCCCTCTTTACCGCCATGCTCATCTCCAAGGACCGGGGCAGCTCTCTGATCCTGCGGCTTTACACCTCGCCGCTGACGGGAAGCAATTTCATCCTGGGCTATCTCCTGCCCCTGCTGCCCATGGCGGCGATCCAGCTTCTGGTCTGTTTTGCCGCGTCAATGGTCATCGGACTGCCGCTGCGGTCGGAGATCCTGCTGTGCGTCGCCGTCAGCCTGCCCATTGCCGTGGTCAATATCGCTCTGGGCGCCATCTTTGGCTCCTGCCTGACGGAAAAAGCCGTGGGCGGCGTCTGCGGCGCTCTGCTGACCAACGTTTCGGCCTGGCTGTCGGGCATCTGGTTCTCGTTGGACCTGGTGGGCGGCGCGTTCAAGACCGTGGCCTATGTTCTGCCCTTTGCCAACGCCGTGGATGCCTGCCGCGCCGCCATGGAGGGCCGGTTGCAGGACATCTGGCAGACGCTGTGGGTGGTATGCGCCTGGGCCGTGGGCCTGCTGGCCGTCGCCATCGTCCTCTTCACGCGGAAAATGAAGGCGAAATAACAGGAAGCTCCGTCGGTCATCCGGCCGGCGGAGTTCCTTTTCCCCTTGCCGAAGTTTGTTCTTTTCCCTTAACTTCCGATAATTTTTTATTGTATTGCGATAAAAATATATTGACTTTCTTCTGCTTCCGTGCTATACTGCAGAGGAAGCTGAAAGGAGGAAAAAATATGCAGCAAAAAACGCTCTCAAAATGGTTAAAATGTATCATCATCGGGGTAGGGCTTTGCGGCCTGGTCGTCTATGCCCTGGTACTCCCTCTGGTGGGCCAGGGCATTGTCGGCCAGAATCCGGAATTTGCCGACCGTTACTGGCCGTGGCTCGGCTTTCTCTGGGCCACCGGCGTTCCCTGCTATGCAGCGCTCGTTCTGGCCTGGAAGATCTCCACAAATATCGGGCTTGACCGCTCCTTTTCGGAAACGAATGCCAAGCTGCTTCGGTGGATTTCGTATCTGGCCGCCGCAGACGCAGGTTTCTTCTTTGTCGGGAATATCGTCATGCTGTTTTTGAGTATGAGCCATCCCGGCATCACCCTGCTTTCCCTGCTCGTTGTTTTTGCCGGTGCGGCTGTGGCAGCGGCGGCCGCCGCCCTGTCCCATCTGGTAAAAAAAGCCGCCGCGCTGCAGGAGCAGAGCGACTGGACGATTTAGGAGGCGCTATGGAAGGCGAGATCATTTTTAATATTGACGTTATGCTTGCCAAGCGGAAAATGAGCGTCACGGAGCTGGCGGAGCGCGTCGGCATCACCCTTGCCAACGTCTCCGTGCTGAAAAACGGCAAGGCAAAAGCGCTGAAAATATCGACTCTTGTCAAGCTGTGCGACGCCTTGGACTGCCAGCCGGGAGATATTCTCGAATACCGGCGCAGTGAATAGGAACGCTTCTTGATAAATAATATAAAAAGCCTGCCGGACTGTTCGGCAGGCTTTTTGCGCTGTTCATCGGAAGTCATATTTATAATGGTAGTAATTCTCCGCAGGGCAATATTGCAGCTCCACGCCGAAAATGTCCCGGATCAGGCCGCTTTTGCAGACCTTCTCCGGCGTGTCGCAGGCGGCGATCCCGCCGTTTTGCAAAACCACGATACGGTCCGCGCAGCCGAACGCCAGCGGCAGGTCGTGCATGACAGCGACGACGCCCTTTCCCTTGGCCGCCAGAGCCCGCAGGGTCTTCATCAGCTCCAACTGCCCCGTGATGTCCAGATAGGTGGTCGGCTCGTCCAGCAGGATATGCCCGGTGTCCTGGGCCAGGGCCATGGAGATATAGGCTTTTTGCCGGAGGCCGCCGGATAGCAACGGCAGGGGCCGATCTGCCAGGTCCGCGATCCCCATCTGCCGCAGCGCGTTTCGAGAAATCTCCCGGTCCATTTTGCTGTACCGCCGGGGGTATTTCAGGTGGGGGAATCTGCCGTGGAGCACCATCTGCTCCACCGTCATACTGGGCACGCTCTTGCCCTGGGCGAGATAGGAGATCTTTTTCGCAATGTCCCGGCGGTACAGGCCCGCTGTGGGCATCTGATCCAGCAGAATCTCCCCGGCAGTCAGGGGCAGAATGCCCACCGCCGCCTTCAGCAGGGTACTTTTTCCCGAGCCGTTGGTGCCGACGATGGCGGTCAGCTTGCCCTCCGGCAGGCCGAGAGAGACGTTTTTCAGCACGTCTTCCCCGCCGTAACCGGCACAGATGTTTTTCAGTTCAATCACCACTGTGCCCTCCCTTGCCTTTTATCAGGATGAACACGAAGAAGGGCGCGCCGAGGAAGGCCATAATGATGCCCACTGGGATTTCATAGGGCGAAAACGCCGTCCTCGCAATGGTGTCGCAGAGGCACACAAAGGCCGCGCCGAAGAGGGCGCAAAGGCCCAAAAGGTGCTGGGATTTGCTGCCGGCGACCCGTCTGACGGCGTGGGGCACGATGAGTCCCACAAAGGACAGCAGCCCCGCGATACTGACGGCGCAGCCTGCCAGGAGGGCGGCCAGAAGCAAAAACAGGGTACGCATGACCGAGGTGTTCATGCCCAGGCCCCTGGCGTTGTCCTCGCCCAGGGTCAGCACGTCCAATTCGTTACTGAGGGTGAACAGGACTGCGATGGTGACTGCAATAACCACGGCGGCGGGAAGCAGCTTCTGATAGGTCACCGCTGAAAACTCGCCGATTTTGAAATCGTTGCTCATCACACCCGCGTCGGGGAGAAAGGTGACGATGGCGTCGGAAACGGCGCCCAGCAGACTGTTCATGGCCACGCCCAGGAGGATCACTGTGCTCCGGGAGGCCCCCCATTTCTTAGCGCCCAGGCTGACCAGCATGACGGCGGCAAAGGCGCCGACAAAGGAGAACAGGGACAGCCGCCAGCCGCCGTAGATGCCCAGGGCCGTGCAGAGGGTGACGGCCACGCCCGCACCGGCGTTGACGCCGATGACGCTGGGCGAGGCAAGCTGGTTGGCCAGCACTCCCTGTATCACGGCGCCCGACACGGCAAGGGCTGCGCCGCAGACGAGGGCGGCAACGGTCCGGGGCAGTCTGACATAGGAGAAGATCCGTGTCCCGGCGGAGACATCAAAGCCCTCGGTGAAAGCCCGCAGGATCTCGGAAAAGGTGAGCCGGGTGCTTCCCAG
>CALZCW010000023.1 GCA_945635805.1 uncultured Clostridia bacterium | reverse complement strand
CCACCGTCGGCTCCATCGTTGACGCTGGCATCAAGGACGCAAACAACATGGGCGCAGCGATGGCGCCCGCCGCCTACGAGACGATCCGGGCACATTTTGACGACCTGGGCCTCGGGCCGGAGGATTACGACCTGATCGTCACCGGCGATCTGGGCAAGCTAGGCCATCAGGTGGTGGCGGAGCTTTTTGAAAAAGACGGCGTAAAGCTGGGTCAGCGCTACCAGGACTGCGGCATGATGATCTATGATCTGGAAAAGCAGGACGTTCACTGCGGCGGCAGCGGCTGCGGCTGCAGTGCCAGCGTTCTGTGCGGTCATCTGCTGGGCCGCATGCGGCGCGGCCAGCTTAACCGGCTGCTGTTCTGCGGCACGGGCGCGCTGCTCTCGCCCCTGAGCACCCAGCAGGGCGAATCCGTCCCGGCAGTCTGCCACGCCGTGTCCATCTTCACGGAAAGGAGCTGAGCGTATGGAATATCTGTGGGCCTTTTTGGTCGGCGGCGCTTTCTGCCTCATCGGCCAGATCCTCATCGACAAAACCAAGCTGACCCCCGCCCGGATTCTGGTTGCCTATGTGGTGGCCGGCGTATTCCTCGGGGCCATCGGCGTCTATCCCAAGCTCGTTGACTTCGCAGGCGCAGGTGCCACGGTCCCTCTGACCGGCTTTGGCAATCTCATCGCCAAGGGCGTCAAGGAGCACGTGATCCGCGACGGTTTCTGGGGTATCTTTACCGGCGGACTTTGCGCGGCAGCCGGAGGGATCGCCGCCGCCGTGATCTTCGGCTGGCTGGCCAGTCTGGTCTTTAAGCAGAAGGATAAATAATCAAGAGGAAACCGGGCATACTAAGCAAGCGGTAAGACACCGCAAAAAGAATTTGGAGGATTTCATTCATGGAAAACCGTAACCAGAATCAGCAGAACAACCAGAACCGCAATCAGAACGAGCAGAACAAGAACCAGCAGAATCAGCAGAATCAGAAGAACGACCAGAACCGTAAATAACCCATTGCGGCAAAATGCCGTCTGCGCGAAATGTGCAGGCGGCATTTTTGTCCCGCCGCGAATATTTTTTTCGTCAGGGGCAAGGCTAATTCCGAGGTGATATATTTTGACAAACGAGGTTTCCATGCTCAACGCCATCCGCCAGACCACGGAAATGGGCTGCTACGGCATCAAAAGCGTCCTGAACGAAACGGCAAACCGGGAATTTCGCGGCGCGCTGCGCGCTCAGTACGACGAGTACGCGCAGATCTACGAGGAGGCTGATCGGCTGATCCGGGAACGAGGCGGCAGGATCAAGGATCTGAATCCCATGGCAAAATACGGCTCCGCCATGACCTCCAAAATGCGTGTGCGTGCCTCCATCGACCCGACGGCGAAAATTGCCGAGCTGATGCTGCAGGGCAATACCCGGGGCATGATAAAAAGCATGCACAATATACGCACCATGGGCAATCTGGAACCGCAGGTCGCCAGCCTGTCCCGCCGGCTGCTGCAGACCGAACAGAACAACATCAACCAGATGAAGCACTATTTATAACGGGGATGCGCGCTGCAGTTTTTCCGGCTGCAGCGCGCATCTTTGCACCATTTTCATCTTTGCGCATACACTATTTCCGAGGAGGTGTATTATGCCTGCAAGTGGTTTTCTCAACGTAAGAGTATTCGCGTCCAACGCCCAGCTTCCCATCGCGGGCGCTACGGTCTCCATCACTCAGGCGGCCCAGACCGGCACCCGGCTGCTGGCGGTCCGGTTGACGGATGAGAGTGGACGCATTTCCACCGTACGCATTGACACGCCGGAAAAAAGTGAAAGTCTTTCTCCGGGACTACCCATTCCTTTTACATCCGTGGACGTGACCGTGGACCATCCGGATTACACCCGCGCTCTCTTGGAAAATGTCCAGATTTTTCCCGGGATCGTGACCCAGCAGAATGTGGAGCTGATCCCGCTCAGTGCGCGTCCGGATGTCCACAACATAACGGACGTTGTGAACACAACCGCCCAGGGGCTATAGCCATGGTCACGGTCCTTCCCTACATCCCGCGAACCATCACCGTTCACTTGGGCGCACCTGACGCCTATGCCGCCAATGTCAGCGTCCCCTTCTCGGACTATGTAAAGAACGTCGCTTCCAGCGAGATCTACCCCACCTGGGATGAAAGCGCCCTGACGGCAAACATTCTCGCCATTATCTCCTTCGCCCTCAACCGCGTCTACACGGAATTTTACCGCAGCCGGGGCTATGATTTCGACATCACCTCGTCCACCGCCATTGACCAGAAATTCATCAACGGCCGCAGCTACTTTGACAGCGTCTCCACCATTGTCGACAATATTTTTGACAACTATCTGCGGCGCATGGGCTTTGTGGAGCCTCTGGCGGCAAAATTCTGCAACGGCACTACCGTCACCTGCGAGGGCTTAAGCCAGTGGGGGTCCCAAAGTCTGGCCCAGCAGGGACTCAACTCCATGCAGATCCTGCGGCGCTATTACGGCAACAACATTGAGCTGGTCAACAACGCCCCGGTGCGCGGCTACACGCCCTCTTATCCGGGTACGCCGCTGCGTCTCGGCAGCCGCGGACCGCAGGTCACCCAGGCCCAGGTCATGCTCAACCGCATTTCCCAGAACTATCCCGCCATCTCCCGCATCTATCCCGTCGATGGCATTTTCGGCGAGCAGACGGAGCGGTCCGTCATCTCCTTCCAGAGGATCTTCAACCTTACTCCCGACGGCATCATCGGCAAGGCTACCTGGTATCAGTTGGTGCGGCTGTATGTGGGCGTCAACGATCTGGCCGAGCTGGAATCCCAGGGTCAGACCTTCTTCCGTGTCAACTGGCAGGGCTCCGGGACGCTGCAGGAGGGCAACACCGGACAGAGTGTGCGGCAGCTACAGTATATGCTGCGGGTCGTGTCGGATTATATCGACACCGTGCCCTCCGTCGCCATTGACGGTATCTTCGGACCGGCAACACAGGCGGCGGTCATTGCCTACCAGCGCCACGCCGGTCTGACGCCGGACGGGATTGTCGGGACGAACACCTGGCATTCTCTTTACAATCAGGTGTCGGGGATCCTGTCCTCGGAGGAAACGGCGGGCCTCCAATATCCCGGGCAGCCGCTCCGACAGGGCTCCAGCGACTATTAGGAGGTGTGCGCCATGAGTTTAGGAAATCAGCCGGATTTTGCACCGGTCCATAATTTACAGCGGATGCTCCGGACCGCCCTGCCGGACAATGCTCTGGTCATCGACGGCGTATTCGGAAAAGAGACGGAAAACGCCGTGCGGCGCTTCCAGAAAGCACAGAAGATGGAGCCTAACGGCGTGGCCGACGAGAACACCTGGATTGCGCTGAAAAAAGCATATAACCACGAAAAAGTCCTCTTTGAGAAGGCAGAGCCTCTGCAGATC
The DNA here is from genome assembly GCA_945635805.1 of uncultured Clostridia bacterium. Classification (GTDB taxonomy): domain Bacteria; phylum Bacillota; class Clostridia; order Oscillospirales; family Oscillospiraceae; genus JAZOXB01. Next base: position 4,143 of record CALZCW010000023.1, on the reverse strand, counting down.
GTCCTGCAACCCTATCAAGTCCTGAACAAGGGCACCAACAATTCTCATATGTACCTGGTTCAGGCGCTGCTTCTGGCCCTGTCTTTGTACCTCACCCAGCTTCCCCATCTGACCGTCAATGGCAAGCTGGATGCAGAGACGGAAAAGTCCATCCGCAACCTTCAAAAAGTCGCCGATCTGCCGGAAACCGGCGAGGTCGACAAGCACACTTGGTGTCACCTGGTCCATCTCTACCGTTCTGTCGTCGGTGACGGCACCGGTGCATTTCCCGTACGGTAGCTTCCATTTTTCGACAGAATAAAATAATTGTTTGCTTTTTTTTCTGCATCTGATATAATGTACAAAAGAATCTTTAACAAAGGAGCTGACGCACGCTTTGGCGGCGCGGAAATGACATGAAAAAAACATTTTTCCTTTCTCTCATTCTATGTCTATGCATACTGCTTTGCGTTACGACCTTCGTCTCTGCTGCACCGGAGGAGTTTACCTGGGTCGATGTGGCGGTGTTTGCCAACGGCAATGCGGAAAACTCCGCCGCTCATCTGCAGACTGTAGAGGGTAAGAACTATCTGTTCCTCCCCTCCTCCGTTCAGGCCACGACAGTGTACCTGCACTGTGAACTTTCCAGGCAGCCCGACATCATCACCGTCAGCGGCAGCGCCGCCTCGCAGTCTCTGAGCGCCGACGAGCCGGTGGATCTGGTCACTCTTTGCGGCGAGGGCAGCACCTACGCCCTCACACTGACCGCCACGAGCAGCGGCGAGACCGTGGCTCTGTCTGTCACCGTCGTACCTACGGGCGATATTCCCAGTATGTTTCTGGTCAGCTCTGACCCGGTGAATCAGGGCCGCGAGTGGGTCGAGGCCAGCCCGACCAAATCCAACAAGGCCACCGGTTCCATGTACTGCATCGGCGCCGACGGCAGCGTCATCTACGACGGCAGTCTGACGCAGATCAAAGGCCGGGGCAATTCCACCTGGCTGCAGGACAAAAAGCCCTATCAGATCAAGCTTGACACCAAAACCGACCTGCTGCAGACGGGCAACAGCGAAAACAAGGCGAAGACCTGGGTGCTTCTGGCCAACGCCGCCGATCCCTCTCTCCTGCGCAATCAGATCGTCTACGATCTCTCCACGGCAATGCAGCTGCAGCCCGGCATCGAATCGCGCTCCGTCAATCTTTTCTATGACGGCGAATACCGCGGCGTTTATCTGCTGAGTGAAAAGGTCGAGGTGGGAAAGGGCCGCGTGAACATCACCGATCTGGAGAAGATCAACGAAGACGCCAACCCCTCCATCACGGACTATGACAGTCTTGCTACCGCAACGGCACAGACCAGCAACGGCGCGACCTATGTCTACTGCGTTGGCATGAAATCCCCCTCCGTCATTAACGGCGGCTTCCTGCTGGAGATGGACACGGAAACCCGCGCTCGCGAGGAAAAATGCTACTTTATCACCAAGCGTGGCAATTATATCGTTGTCAAAAGTCCCGAATACTGCAGCAAAGAGGAAATCCACAACATCGCCACCTACTACCAGTATTTTGAGGATGCTGTGTACTCCCACAATATCGAAGAGTTGGAAAAACTGGCCGATATGGACTCCCTCGCCCGCAATTACATCATCAACGAGCTTACCAAATCTCCTGATTGCTACCGTACCTCAACATTTTTGTATCTTGACACCGACGGAAAGCTGGTCATGGCTCCCATCTGGGATTATGATCTGAGCTTCGGCATTGCCTGGGGCGGCTACATCAACAGTTGTGCCGAGCCCACCGGGTATTTTGCCCTCTATCATGGATTCTGTCAGGAGCTTTACGAGATCCCTGCATTCCGTCAGGCCGTTCACGATATCTATCTGGACACGGTCTCCCCTCTCCTCAATGCCATGCTGAACAACACTTCTGACTCCGCACTGCGCAGTTTCAGCGACTACTGCGCTGAGCTGTCTGGCGCTGCTGCGGCTGACAGCATCATCTGGCCGGCCCACAACTCCAACTGGGCGGCCAAAACACCGGTATTGTACGACTATATCAACAAACGTAACGACTGGCTGACAGAAAACTTCGGCCAATGGAGCGCAGAAGATAAAGAGGAGCTTCCAACCTACGATGACGTTCCGCGGGACGCTTGGTATTCTGACGTTGTCATGCAGGCATCCAGAAAGGGTCTGTTTCAGGGTAAGGCGCCGGGAGTCTTTGACCCGGAAGGTCTGACGACCCGTGCCGAAGCTTCACAGGTGCTATTCCGTCTGTCCGGAGATGAGCGGGTCGCCTTTGCAAGCGTCTTTTCGGATGTGAAGAGTACGGATTGGTTCGCCCCCGCCGTCCTCTGGGCCTACCGCAACGACGTGGTGAACGGCTATGACAACGGCACCTTCCTTCCCAACAGTGACATCACCCGTCAGGATATGGTCGTCCTGCTCTACCGGTTCGCCGGATCTCCCGAGGTAAGCGGCAATAGGCTCTCCTCCTTTGCAGACAGAAGCAGCGTTTCCTCCTATGCCGCCAACGCCGTGGAATGGGCCATTGAATCAGGTCTCCTGCGAGGCTATGAGGACAACACCATCCGGCCCTTCAAGCATATTACCCGTGCGGAGCTTGCCGCACTGTTCATGCGTTTCGACGCGCTGGGCTAAATAATTAACGGCTCAGGTTGCAGTTTTCAGCAACCTGAGCCGCATTTTTTATTCCATATACCGCTCCAGGAACCGGACCGTGCGCTCCTGCCGGGGCGCGTCGATGACCTGCTGGGGCGTTCCCTCCTCCACGATGACACCGTCGTCCATGAAGATGACGTAGTCGGCGACCTCCCGGGCGAAGCGGATTTCGTGGGTGACGACGATCATGGTCATGTTCTGCTGCCGCAGGGAGCGGATGACCTTGAGCACCTCGCCGGTCAGCTCCGGGTCCAGGGCGCTGGTCGGCTCGTCAAAGCAAAGGATATCCGGTTCCAGAGCAAGAGCCCGCGCAATGGCCACGCGCTGCTGCTGTCCGCCGGAAAGCTGGTGGGGATAATTGTCCATGCGGTTTTCCAGGCCCACCTGCTTTAAGAGCCGCATTCCCATCTCACAGATCTCGTTCTTGTCCCGACCCTTTTCCAGCAGCGTCGGCGCAAGGGTCACGTTCTGCAGCGCCGTGTACTGGGGAAACAGGTTGAAATTCTGAAAAACCAGGCCGAAATGCAGGCGCTTTTTCCGGGTTTCCTTCTCCGTTGTCTTTTGGCGAAGGGCTCCGTCAAAGAGCGTATCTCCTGCAAGAGTGATGGTTCCGGAATCCGGCTGCTCCAGGAAATTCAGGCATCGGAGCAGGGTGGTCTTTCCGCTGCCGGAGGAGCCGATGATGGCCAGGCAGCTACCCTTCTCCATGGAGAAAGACACCTCGCGCAGAACCTGCGTCTGGCCGAAGCTCTTACATAATTTGTCGACTTTCAGCATTGCCATACCTCACACGCGGAAATAATCCAGCCGCTTTTCCATGCGGCCGAAGAGCAGCGTCAGAATTCCGGTAAAGGCCAGGTAGAACAGGCCGGTAGCAAACAGCGGCCAGATGATGCCCTCGCTTTTGATGAAATCCTGCCCGCGCCACATCAGCTCATAAACAAGGATCACTCTGGCAAGAGAGGTGTCCTTGACCAGGGTGATGACCTCGTTGGAGATAGGCGCCAGGATGCGCTTGACCACCTGCAGCAATGTCACGCGGAAAAAGATCTGCGGCCGGGTCATCCCCAGAACCTGTCCTGCTTCCGTCTGGCCCTTGGGAATGGCCTCGATGCCGCCGCGGTAGATTTCGGAAAAATAGCAGGCGTAATTGAAAACGAAAGCCACAATGGCCGCCATAAACCGCCCTGAGGAGCTGCCGCTCCAGGGATTCCAGCCGAAGATCAGGCCAGGGCCGTAATAGATGATCAGCAGTTGAAGCATCAGCGGCGTGCCGCGAACGACCCACACCACGACCCGCGTCAGCATTGATAGCGGCTTGAACCGACTCATGGACCCCAGGGCGACCAGAAGTCCCAGGGGCAGAGCGCCGACGAGGGTCAGGGCGAAGATCTCCAGCGATTTTCCAAAGCCCTCGCAAAGGGCGGTAAATACGGTCTGCAGCATATTACTGGGCGATCACGGATTCCTGCACGCCATA
>CALZCW010000022.1 GCA_945635805.1 uncultured Clostridia bacterium | reverse complement strand
AAAAAACCGAAGCCGTGCAGATGCAAGGCTTCGGTTTTTGACATTGAGATAAATTACTTGATCTCCGCGGTAGCGCCGGCTTCCTTGAGATCGTTGGCGAGCTTCTCCGCGTCTTCCTTGGAGATGGCTTCCTTCAGGGTCTTCGGGCAGTTGTCGGCGATTTCCTTGGCTTCCTTCAGGCCCAGGCCGGTAGCGGCACGGACGACCTTGATGACGTTCAGCTTGGAAGCGCCGCAGTCCTTCAGGATGACGTCGAACTCGGTCTTCTCTTCGACTTCGGCAGCAGCGCCCGCAGCGGGAGCAGCAACAGCGGCAGCAGCGGCGGAAACACCGAAGGTGTCTTCCAGAGCGTGTACGAGCTCGGCCAGTTCCAGAACGGTAAGGCCCTTAACTTCTTCGATCAGAGCAGCGATTTTTTCAGACATTGTAAAATCCTCCTAAAGTATTGTATGATGGTAAATTAGGCTTCCGCAGCTTCTGCGGGAGCGGGGCCTTCCTTCTGCTGGCGGATCTGGTCGATCACAAAGGCCAGGGAAGAGATGGGGGCCAGGAACGTGCCGAGTACCTGAGCGATGAGAGCGTCCTTGCTGGGAAGCTCGCCGAAGCCCTGGAGCTGCTCGACGGACAGGACGGAACCTTCAACGAAGCCGCCCTTGATTTTCAGAACATTCTTGTTCTTCTTGGCAAACTCGCAGACGATACGGGCCGGAGCAATGGGGTCGCCGGTGGTGGTGGCGAGGGAAGTGGTGCCGTTAAGCAGCTCATCGAACTGGTTGTAGCCGGCCTTGTTGGCGGCGAAACGGGTGAGCGTGTTCTTGACAACGGTGTATTCCACGCCGGCCTCACGGAACTTGTTGCGAAGCTCGGTATCCTGTGCGACAGTGATGCCCTTGTAGTCGACGAACACGGCAGCGGTAGAACCCTGCAGCTTGTCGGCCAGTGCATCAACGATTGCCTTTTTGCTTTCGAGAACCTTGGAATTGGGCAATGTGTGTCACCTCCGAAAAAAATAACCTCATGCCAACAGACATGAGGACACAGAAATCTTATGAATCTTCTGTAACCTCGGCAGGACTTACGGCCGAAACCACCTGCTGTCTTTGGCAACCTTGATAATTATAGCAGAAAAAAACAGCTTGTCAAGCGTTTTTCAAACTTTTTTATGCTTTTTCTTTTGAAAAAAAGGTTAAGGCTTTTCGAAAACAGATGCGTATGCTAAAATGGTTTGTGATAGGGAGGGAGTGCAGATGGCAATGTGGAATCCCTGGCGCGGGTGTCACCGCTGCAGCGAGGGCTGCAAGTTCTGCTATATCCATAAGGGAGATGCCAAGCGCGGCGTGGACACCAACCAAATCGTGAAAACCGACGGCTTTTGCGCGCCTGTGGAGCGAAAGAAAAACGGCGGGTACAAAATGAAGTCCGGCCTGGTCTATCTGGGCTTTTCCACGGACTTCCTTCTGCCGGAGGCGGATTGCTGGCGCGGCGCATGTTGGGACATGATCCGGCAGCGGCAGGACTGTACCTTCCTGTTCCTGACCAAGCGAATCGGACGCTTTATGGACTGCGTGCCTGACGATTGGGGAAGCGGCTGGGATAACGTGATCGTGGGCTGCACGGTGGAGAACCAGCGCCGGGCAGATGAGCGGCTGGCAATTTTTTCCCAGCTTCCCATCAAGCATAAGAACATCATCTGTCAGCCCATGATCTCTTCCATTGATTTGGAGCAATATCTCGGCGGCGTGGAACTGGTGGTGGCAGGCGGGGAATCCGACCGCTTTGCCAGACCGATGTATTATGACTGGGGGCTTGATCTGCGTGAGCAGTGCATCCGAAAGTCCGTGCCTTTTGAATTCCGCCAGTGCGGAACCCACTTTATCAAGGACGGCAGGGAATACACCCTGCAGAAAAAAGACCTGTGCGCCCAGGCACGAAAGGCAAATATCAATTTTACGCAAAGCGGGCAGCTTGACGCCAGATGTCCCGACGGCGGCAGAGTCTGCGTCCACGGAGAAGTTATGGAGGAATTGGAGACAGAGGGGGACCAACAAAAATGAACCGTGAACTGGTGGAAAAAACAGAGGCGTTTCTGAAAGAGACCTTTGACGCAAGCCCGTATTTGCAGGCCCATCCGGCGGACAAGGCCTACCGTCTCCAGCATACCTACCGCGTCGCCAACATTGCCAAGGGGATCGCGGAATAGAGGGCTTTGATGTCACGGCGGCGGTGATCGCCGGGCTTCTGCACGACATTGCATACTGTGAGGAAATGGCGACGCGGGAGGATTGGCAGAACCGCGGCCGCCGCTCCGCCGCCATTGCAAGACCGTTCCTGGAGAGCATCGGGCTGGACCGGGACCGTGTCAATGAGATTTGTTACGGCGTCGCCATCCATGTGGACGACCGGGCGGATTTTCCGTGGGAACGCACGGCTTTCTGCGAAACGGTGGGGGACGCGGACAATATCGACCGCTTTGACGCCTATCGGATCTATGAGAGCTTACAGTATCAGAAGTTCAGCGAGGTTTCCCTGGAAGAAAAGCAGGAGATCGTTGCATCCACGCTGGCCAGGCTGGAAAAGCTGAGAGAAATGAAACGGATCAAAGGATATGAAGAAGAATTCCGCCCGGTCTGGCACTTCTTCGATTTGAAATCCTACATCATTATGGCCGTTATGATGGGCGGCGGGATCTGGCTTCGTGCATCCGGGCTGGCGCCGGATGTGTTCATTGCCGTGTTTTACACCGGCCTCGGCTGCGCACTTGCCCTCGCGGGTGTACTGTTCTGGATCATGTTTTTGCTATTCCGCGAAAAGAGCAACGACAATTCTTAAAAGAGCATAAACCGGATTTGATCCGGTTTGCGCTCTTTTTCGCAGAGATTTACCGAAAAAACGGCTGTCCCCGGAATCGGGAGCAGCCGTTTTATCTATTCAGCACACGGAGATGGCGGCGGTCAGGGCTGCCGTCATCTGCTCCAAGGCCATGGCGGGAACGTTCTCCTCTGCCTGCTCCGGCAGGAACGGGACGTGGACAAAGCCGACCTTTGTCGCAGTTCCATGGTAATGGTGGAGCAGGGAATAGAGCACGTCGTTGCAGACGAAAGTGCCCGCGGAGTACGAAAGAGCGGCGGAGATACCGGCGTCATTGACGGCTTTGACCATCGCCCGGACGGGAACCGTCGCAAAATAGGCGGCGGGGCCGTTCTCGACCACGGGGACATCGGTGGGCTGGTTTCCGGCATTGTCCGGGAGCCTTGCCTCGCGGAGATTGATACCCACCACTTCCGGGGTGATGCCGCTTCTTCCTCCGGCCTGCCCGATGCACAAAATCACATCCGGCTGCAGCTTCTCCGACGCCGCCAGAACCGTTTCCGCAGCCCGACCAAAGACGGTGGGGATTTGCTGCTTGGTCAGGCGGCAGGCGCCGATCTCCTCCGGCAGCAGACGAACCGCCTCCCAGGAGGGGTTGACCGTCTCGCCGCCGAAGGGATCAAAGCCGGTGATCAAAAGCTTTTTCTTTGGTTCACTCATAAAGCCTTCGCACCCCTAAGGGCCCGGGGGACCCGATCAATACAGATAAGCGTACTTGTTCTTGACGGTGCGGATGAAGAGGGCGATCTCGTCGGGCAGGTCGTTCTTGCCGTCCACGTCGCAGACGCTCTCGGTGTAGAGGCGGACGCGGACCTTGCCGTCAGGCAGGATGCAGAAGCCGAAGTTCTTGGAGTCGTCCATATCCCGCTCTGTCTGGAAGAGGGTGAACTTGTCATGGCTGGGCTCGGAGGCATAGGGGCAGAAATGGGTGCAGTTGCCGCACTCGTTGCACATCTTATCCACGTGCAGGATCTCATGTCTGCCGTCAGCCAGCTTGATGATCACGTTGGCGCGGTTGGGGCAGGAGTCGGCGCAGTTTTCGCAGACGGTGTTGCAGTCCAGACAGCGGCTGGCCTCGCAGCAGGCGTCCTTGCTCATTTTCAGGATGCCCTTCTTGGCAATGGCCTCGGCCTTGGTCACATAGGCCTGCTCGGGGATCTCATACTCGTGCTTCTTGCCGATAACGACCTCGGCGAATTTGGCAGCGTCGGCAATACCCTCGACCACGGTGGCAGGACCGCGGTGGCAGTCGCCTGCGGTATAGACGCCCTCGACGTTGGTCTTGAAGTCAGGACCCTTGCGGCCCATTTCAATGCCGTTGGCGGCCATCAGCTCGGCGTCGACCTTCTCGCCGACGGCGGAAATGACCAGATCGCAGGGAATCTCAAAGAATTCGCCGGTGGCGACGGGAGAGCGGCGGCCGGAGGCGTCAGGTTCGCCCAGGGCCATCTTCTCCAGAGTCAGCTTGCCGTCAGCCTGCTTGACCGGCGCGGCCAGCTCGACAAATTTCACGCCGTCGTCCATGGCCAGCTTCAGTTCATGCTCGTCAGCGGGCATATATTTCTTGGTGCGGCGGTAGACGATGGTGGCATCCGCACCCATACGCTTGGCGAGTCTCGCGGCGTCCATGGCGGTGTTGCCCGCGCCGACGACTACGACGGAACCGGACAGGCAGGGCTTGACTTCCTTCTTCATTTCCTTCATCCAGCCGATGACACCGACCACGTTGCCCTCAATGTCCAGCCGGCCGGCTTTCCATGCACCGACGGCAAAGAGAATGTGGGTGTAGCCCATGGCTTTCAGCTCCGCAACGGAGGGAGCGGGCGCGCCCAGCTTGACCTCGACGTTGTACTTCTCCATCAGGGCGACGTCCTTGTCGATGGCTTCATCGGTGATACGGAAGGCGGGGATGACGTGACGGGGCACACCACCGAGGGAGTTTTCGCGTTCAAAGATGGTGGTCTCCACACCGGCACGGCCAAGGAAATAGGCGGCAGCGATACCCGTCGGGCCGCCGCCGACAATGGCAACCTTCTTGCCGGGAACCTTTTCCGGGACCTTGATGGAGGCCATCAGAGCGCCGTAGCCCTTTTGGGCGGCAAGGAGCTTGGTGTCACGGATCCGGACGGACTCGTCGTAGAAGTTGCGGGTGCACTTGCCCTGGCAGCGGTGGGCGCAGATGGTGCCGGTGATAAAGGGCAGGGGGTTCTTCTCGGTGATGAGCTTCAGAGCCGGGGCGTACAGGCCCTTTCTGCACAGCTCCACATACTCGGGAATGTCCTGGGCGATGGGGCAGCCGCCCTTACACGGGGCGATAAAGCAGTCCATCCAGGGCACACGGTCCTCATTCTTGCGCACGGGCAGAGGCTTGATGGGCTTGAGATGGTGGAAGTTGGTGTGGCTGCCGACGCTGAGTGCCTCAATGGCGGCGGAGTCGGTGCCATGGAAAGCGGTAAAGGGCATATCCTCCACCTTTTCGCACATCTGGCGCAGACGGTTGTAGCCGCCGGGCTTGAGAATGGTGGTGGCCACGGTGATGGGCCAGATACCGGCTGCGAACAGCTTGTCGCAGTTGAAGTATTCCGCGCCGCCGGCAAAGGAAATGCGCATTTTGCCCTTGAACTGCTTGGAAATGCGGTTGCACATCTCAATGGTCAGGGGGAACAGGGAGCGGCCGGACATATACATCTCGTCGCCGGGCAGCTCGCCGCGGGTGGTGTCGACGGGGAAGGTGTTGGACAGCTTCAGGCCGAATTCCACACCGGTCTTGTCCGCCAGAGCCTGCAGACGCTCAAACATGGGAACGGCATCGGCCCACTGGAGGTCCTCGTTGAAGTGATGCTCGTCAAAGACGATGTAGTCATAGCCCATGGAGTCCAGAATGGAGCGGGCGGACCGGTAGCCGAGAATGGTGGGGTTGCACTTGACGAAGGTGTTGACCTTCTTCTCGGAGATCAGGTAGGTGGCGATGCGCTCGATCTCATCGGGCGGGCAGCCGTGGAGGGTGGAGAGGGTGATGGAACGGGAGACGTGGGGGCAGATGCCGTCGATAAAGTCGGCCTCCTCCGGGAAGAACTCCTTGAGCACCGCCTTGCACTCGATAAACTGCGCCGTATTCGAGGCGTCCTTCATGGACTCAATGTAGGTGTCGACCTTTTCGCCCTTGATGCCCTCTAAGTCGTAGCCGACGGACATATTGAACACAAAGCCGTCGGGATCGCCGAAGCCGTAGACCTTGGACAGGACCTTCAGAGCGCACCAGGCTTTGATGTACTCGTCAAGGGCCTGGGGAACGGTCAGCTCCGTGGACCACTCCTGGTTGTAGCCCTCGTCGTCGGCAAGGATACAGGGACGCGGCACACAGCGGGCCAGGTCCTCGCCGTCCATCTTCTGCACGGTCTTGACCTCGAAGAAACGGGCGCCTGCCATATAGGAGGCGATGATGTTCTGGGCAAGCTGGCTGTTGGGGCCTGCAGCGGGGCCGAAGGGCGTTTCGATCTTCTCACCGAAGATGGGAAGCGTTTTGCCTTTGGCGATATAGGGGGCGTGGATACCGAAGATCTCGCCCTCCCGGCTGTATTCGGTGACGATCCAGTTCATCAGGGATTTGAAGGGGATGGGATACATTCTTTCAGACATTAGAATAACCTCCGATCATTTATTTCTGCCACAGGTGTTCCAGAATCGGCACACCCAGGCCAAAGGGTAAAAAGGGAGCTGCGTCCCGCAGGTTGGCGTGGACCAGTGGGAAGGAATGGGCGCGCAGGGCATAGACGACATGAAGAAAGGTAAAGGTGCCGATTCCGATCCAGGCCAACACATAGGGAACCAGGATGAGGGCGCGTCCCGCCTTCTTATTCCGGTGCAGCAGATACCAGCCTACCATGGGAAGCACCGAAAACAGGCACAGCCAGTAGTGGGTGGCGGGATAGACTGCGGAAAGGGAATTCATGACGGAAAAGGGACGCAGATAATAGGTAAGGGGGCTGAGAGGAAACAGGTAGTACAGACCGTCGGCTGCCACACAGTAGAGCAGAACGGCGAACAGGATCCATTTTGCCCGGCGCTTCCTGCGGGCCACCCGGGCAAAGACGGCCGCTTCCTCATCTTGCTTGTACTGGGCAGCGCGGCCGAAAAAATCAGCCATCGTAGCTGTCCAGAGAACGCCACAGCTTCTTGGCTTCCTCCAGGATGTGGGCGTTTTCTGCCTCCTCGTCGATGCCGATGAGCTCACGATCCTTCATCAGAAGCTTGCCGTTGGCAATGGTGGTCTGGCACTGGCGGCCGGTCATGCCGAAGATCATGTGGCCGTCGATGTTGGCGTCGGAGAAGGGCGTGTAGGGCTTGTAGTCCATGACGATGACGTCCGCCGCCGCGCCTGCCTCCAGAACGCCCAGCTTGGCGTCAAAGTAGCGCCCGCCGATCTTGGCGTTGTTCTTAAAGAGCATATCCGTGACCTCGCACCAGCCCACGTTGGGCAGGCAGGCGTTCTGGCGCTGTGCGCACAGGGCGACCTTGAGGGATTCGAGCATATCGTTGGTGTAGGCGTCGGTGCCCATGCCCAGCAGGATGCCGTTTTTGTAGAGCGGCAGAACCGGGCAGGTGCCAACGGCGTTGCCCATGTTGGACTCGGGGTTGTTGACCACCATGGTGTCGGTGTTCTTGATCAGCTCAATCTCCGCCGAGTTGACGTGGATGCAGTGGCCGAGGATGGTCTTGGGGCCGAGGATGCCGTGGTCATGCAGACGCTGGACCGGGCGGCGTCCGTAATTCTGCAGGGAGTCATACACATCGTTCATGCCCTCGGAGACGTGGATGTGATAGCCGGTGCGCCC
>CALZCW010000021.1 GCA_945635805.1 uncultured Clostridia bacterium | reverse complement strand
TTGAGCTGCCGCATTTTTCCTGAGGGAGAAAGACCGGAACTGACGGAGGGGGAGCGGCTGTACCTGCTGGTGCTGGAAGCCCTGTTTTCTCAGAACGTGGAGGAATTTGACCCACTGACGGACCTGCTGCCCCTCCAGCCGCAACAGGAGGAGGACAGCAATGTGGCGGCGGAATATGCGCGCTTCCGGCTGGCGGTGCGTCAGGCCCATCTGATGGCGCTGCTGCGCCTGGGACGGGAACTGCAGCCCTTCGACCCGGCCTCCCACACCATCGGCGTGCACAATGTAGCGGTGCATACGGCCCTGTTTGCAAAGCAGGCGGGCTTCCCGGTGGACCTGCCCCTTATCAGCGCGGCGGCTCTGGGCCACGACATCGGAAAATTCGGCTGCCGGGGCAGTGACGCCGCCCGGGTGCCCTATCTGCACTATTACTATACCTGGCAGTGGTTTTGCGAGAACGACATGGAGAACATCGGCCATGTCTCCGCCAACCACTCCACCTGGGACCTGGAATTTGAGAACCTGCCGATTGAATCCCTGCTGCTCATCTACGCAGACTTCCGCGTCCGCGGCAAGCGCACGGATGACGGCAGGGAGGAGATGAAGCTCTGCTCTCTCAAAGAGGCGGGAGAGGTGATCTTCTCCAAATTATATAATATGACGCCGGAGAAGCAGCTCCGCTACCGCACCGTCTACACCAAGCTGCAGGACTTTGAGCAGATGCTTGTCAGCAGCGGTGTGCCGACGCGGATAGATGTCAACGCTCTGACGCCCGTCACCCGGACGGACGCATCCCTGCTGTCCCCGGAGAAGGCGTTGCGGGAGCTTCGCACCATGACCCTGCGGGGCAGCGTGGCTCTCATGCGCACCATCAGCACCGACAAATCCCTGGAACAGCTTCTGGAGCAGGCCAAGGGTGAGAAGAATTTACAGCGCATCCGAACCTATCTGCTCCTTCTGGAGGAATTCAGCACCTATATGACCCGCGCCAACAAGCAGAAGACCCTGCTGCTGCTCTATGAGCTGCTGATGCACCCGGACGGCGACGTGCGCCGCACCGCCGGACGCATCATGGGGCAAATTCTTGCCAACAGCGGCCCCAAATACCGCAAGGAGCGGCCCCAGTCGGCAAAATCCGACACCATGACGCCGACAATGATGACCCTGCTGTCTGAGTCGGTGGAGCTGTGGCAATACTATATTGACCAATGCCTGTATCCGGAGCGGAAGATCTCGCCCAAGCACGCCATCCGCATTTCCAACTCCCTGAAGATCATCTGCGAGCACCTGTTCGTCTCCTGCGACGAAAAGGAGGCACCCCGGCTTCTGGAGCCGCTTTTTGACCGGGCCATGAAGGCCCGGGGCTTTGACCGCTTTGCCCTCATCGACTCCATCTGCCATGTGCCCAGCCGGTATCTCCGGGAGGAGCAGTGCCTGGCGCTCATCGGGCGGCTCACCGAATTCCTCGGCAGCGAAAAGGTGGAGCTAAAGGTCATCAGCCTACGCTGCCTGCAGCATTTGCAGCAGCTACCCAGGCTGCGGCCCGTCATTGAACGGGTGCTCCTGGACTATAACCCGCCGGAGGATGAGTATCGGGCCATGTTCCGCTACCTGAAGGGACTTCTGCTGGGGCAGCCCTTCGTGCCGCTGACCCGCCAGCAGGTCTCCCAGATCCACCTGAGCAATCTGAAAAATGTCGTCCACTGGACTGTTAAGCTCGAGCAGATGGAGATGCTGTGCCGGCAGGTAAGGGAGCAGCCTCAGAGCGCCTTCCACACGGCCATGCACCTGTCCAATCTGATGTCCGTCAGTGAGCACCTGCCGGTGCGTGAGGCGGCAGGCCGGCATTTGCTGGAGATTGCGCCGGAGCTTTCCGTGGATCAAATCAACGAGATCACCATCGACCTGACCCGTGAGCTGGAGACCGGCCAGGAACAGGTCTCCCTGTTCATCGCGCCCTATCTGGGCAGACTCATGTGCCTGCTGCCGGAAAAGGAGCTGCAGGAGACTGTGGGCCAGCTGGAGGAACTGGCGCGGGGAGCCTCCGCGCTTCCGGCTCAGGTGGCCATGCGCACTCTGGGCGAGGCCGTCGCCGCCCTGCCGGAGGACCGGTCGGACGTGCTGGAGCACATCCTCGGCATTTTGATGACCGGCGTCAGCCACTACAAACCGGCCATCCACCAGACGGCCTTGAACGTCCTTTGCCTGGGCGTCCTGGGAAACAGCCGGATCCCTATGGAGCGCCGCCACGATATTTTCGTGGGCCTTCACAAGAAACTGCTGACCATCCTCTCCGAGCCGCATAAAGGGAACCTGATTTTCTTCAACCGGGCCGCCATGCTCAACCATCTTTACCGCTTTATCGTCGAGCAGGAGACGGAGCACGGTCCCTTCCGCTTTGCGCCGACCAAGCCTGTGGCCTTTTTCCCCGGAACCTTTGACCCTTTCTCCGTGGGACATAAGCAGATCGTAGAGGAGATCCGCGCCAGAGGCTTTGAGGTCTATCTGGCGGTGGATGAATTCTCCTGGCGAAAGAAGACCCTGCCCAAGCTGCTTCGACGGAAGATCGTGGGCATTTCCATTGCCGACCAGCCGGACACTTATCTGTTCCCCGACGACATCCCCATCAATATCGCCATGCCTCAGGACCTGGCCCTGCTGAAAAGGCTGCTGCCCAGGCGGGAGCTTTACCTGGTGGCCGGCAGCGACGTGATCGCCAACGCCTCAGCCTACCGGCAGACAGGCCCCGGCAGCGCCGCCACCTACAATCACATAATTTTCTGCCGCGACGGCAGCAGCAGTCCGGAGGAGCTTTCCGCCGTTCTCCGGGGCAAGGTGCAGCTCCTGTCCCTGCCGCCTTTTTACGAGACGGTCAGTTCCACCCGTATCCGCGAGTCCATCGACCAGAAGCTGGACATTTCCATGCTGGTCGACCCGGTGGTGCAGAACCTGATCTATGAACAGGGCCTCTACGTCCGCTCACCGGAGGAAAAGAGCATCCTGGAGCCTCAGAGTCTGCTGTTCCGGCGCTTTAAGGCCCCGTCGGAGGACGCGCCGGAGGAGCTGAACCGGCTGCTCCACGGTCTGAAGCACCCGCTGGCGGTGGCCCTCTATGACCGGCCGGACCGACTGGAGGGCTGGGCCGTCGGGCGGACCATCCTGCTGGACGACCTGTACGGCGTCCTAGGCTCGCTGATGGCCGCCACCTATGTCCGCAGACACGCCTCCGGTCAGCTTCTGTGGATCGACCGGATCCAGACGACAGGGGAGGCGGCAGAGGAGGAGACTGTCCGGATGCTCCTCAATGAACTGCTTGCCCGCAGCCTGGAGAAAGGCCCTACCTACGCCCTGTGCCGCTGCCCGGAGGAGAATACTGCCCTGCGCAGCGCCATAAGCCAGCTTGGCTTTGTGCCGGCCGGGAATGAGGACATCTTCTATGTGGATATGCGCGCGCCGGTAATATTGCTGCAGGATGCCATGCTCTGCATCAAAAAGCCCCACCACGATGACCTTGCTGTCCAGCAGGCGGTGATGCAGTCCCGGCCCAAACTCCGCAGCGCGCTGAATCAGATGTTCCCCGGCAAGCTGCTGCTGTGCTTTGACTCGGAGATGCTCAACCAGGCGCTGCTGGAACGGATTGAAAAGATGAACGGTGTGCGGGATGTGCCAAAAGGGGAGCGCACCCTCGGGCCCTATATGTGCGTGCCCTACGGCAAGATTTTCTCCGACGAGATCGTGCCGAATACTGTGACCAAGACCCTCCACGTGGAGAAATGCTTCCATCCCAACCTGCGCAGCTTCGAGATCCAGGAATATCCGGGCTATTCGCAGCTCAAAAACCAGGTGCGCACTCTGAAATCCTTCCAGCGCCCCATCCTTCTGGTGGACGACCTGCTCCACAAGGGCTACCGCATTGACAAGCTGGACAAGGTGTTTCGCAGCGAACAGCTCACCATCCGGCGGATCATCGTGGCGGTCATGTCCGGCTACGGCCGGGACCTGATGCGGGTCCAGGGCCGTCAGGCCGAGTGTGAATACTTTATCCCCAATCTGCGCTACTGGCTCACCGAGAGCCTGCTCTATCCCTTCATCGGCGGCGACAGTATCGTAGAACGCCCTGCTCAGGAGCATATGCTACCGTCGGTGAACCTGATTTTGCCCTACTGCTATCCCTATTTCTTCCGCGACGCCTCCCAGGAGAGCGTGCGTGTCCTCTCCAAAACGGCGCTGGAGGGGGCGCTGCAGATCCTCCGTGCGCTGGAGCGGGCCCACCAGAGCCTGTTCAGCACGGCGCTGACCATCCGCCGTCTCAGTGAGGCGCTGCAGCATCCGCGCCTGCCGGATAAGGGAAGCTGTATGAATTTTGATTTCAGCCGTCCTGCCTCGGACTATCTCGAGGAGGATCTGGCCCAGATCGACCGCATCTGTCAGACGGAGGTTCCGCGAAAATGATGCTTCAGAAATGGAATGCGTTTTGCCTCTGCGGTGAGGAAGAAATGTTCCCGGCGGGGAGCGTGCCGGTGGAGGAGCCTTTTGCTCCGCTGGTGTTTCTGATCCGCCGGGAGGGGCTGACCGGGCGGGGAATGTTCGCCATCCAAAGTCTGGGAGAGCTGTATGAGGCCGACTCCGTGGAGTGCCTGTTGCCCTGCCGCCAAACGGCGCCCGAAGATCAGCAGAAGCTGGAGCGTTTCGTCCTAAGCCACGGCGCCTGTGTACTCAATACAGACTTTTCCAACTGCTTTTCCTATCTGCGGGCCTATGCCGACGGCGCGAAAAAGAAAGCGTACCGCGTAACTCTGGTGGGACTGGGGGATGTGGGCGGCACGGTGTTGACCGGGCTGAAGCTTTTGGGCCGTGAGCTGAGCGAGATCGCCATTTATGACCCCAACGAGGCCCTGTGCGCCCGGTATGAAATGGAGCTGAACCAGGTTCTGCGGGAGCGGGACGGTCAACGGCTTCCAAAAGTGACCGTCTGCCCGGAGGAACGGCTCTTTGACTGCGACCTGTTTGTCTTTACTGCCTCGCGGGGCGTGCCGGGGCTGAATTCCGGCGTCAATGACGTGCGGATGGCCCAGTATTCGGCCAACCGCGCCATGCTGGCAGCCTATGCCAGAAAGGCGCGGGAAGCCCATTTCAGCGGGCTGTTCTGCCAGGTGTCCGACCCGGTGGACCAGCTTGCCCGGGCGGTTTTTTTGGAGAGCAACCGCGATGAGTCGGGAAAAATAGACTATGCCGGTCTGCTTCCCGAGCAGGTCCAGGGCTTCGGCCTGGGCGTTATGGCGGCACGAGCCGCCTATTACGCTGACCGGGAGGGCGTGGATTTTTCCGAAGGGCGGGTCTACGGCCCCCACGGCAAGGGGCTTATCGTCGCAAATCATTGCGGCGAAGCCTATGACGACGCCCTGTCCCGGCACCTGACGGAGCTGACCCAGACTGCCAACCTCCGGGTGCGGGAGCTGGGCTTCAAGCCCTATATTGCCCCGGGCCTGTCCTCTGCGGCGGTCAGCCTTCTGCGGCTGCTGCGGGGGGAGGACCACTACGGCGCTGTCCCTCTGGGCGGCACCTATTTCGGCTGCGTCAGCCGCTTTACCCCGCAGGGCCTGCTGCTGCGGCGGGAGGAAATCTGCGGCGCGCTCATGACGCGCCTCGCCCAGACCCACAAAATGCTGAGGGAGTTTGACCAATGATGACGGAAAAGCTGTATCTGGTGCGCACCGGCTGCGGCAGGCGGCTGGAGCGCGGGCTGGAGCTTGCGCTGCAGGACCTGCCGGCGGAGGAACTGGCCGCCGGGCAGCTTGCGGCAAACGGCCGGGAAAAGCGTCTGGTCTTTGCGGTCCATGTGGACGAATTCGGCCCGGACGGCGCCTTTTTGCAGCTTCTGCGACTGCTGCGGCAGAATCCAGGCTGCCTGCGCGGCAGCTTTGGGGTCATCGTCGTCGACGGCGAGGGGGAGCTTTACACCAAGCAGGCGGCCAGGGAGCTGGCCCTGGCTGCCAACCTCGCCGGATGCGCCTTTCCCGGCAAGCCCCTGGTGGAGGGCACCGGCTCTTTGTATAACCAGCACATCCTTGCCGCCCAACTGCATAAGACCTGGGAGGAGACGTATTTTTACCAGATCCGGGCGCTTCTCCTGCGGCTGCGGAGCTTTGCGCTGCCGACCTTTGACAAGCCGCGCCTTCTGATGCTCCACGCCTCGGACAACCTGCGCTCCAACACCCTCTGGCTGGGATGCCGGGTGCTGGAGCGTCTGCCCGAGCGCTTTGAGCGGCGGGAGATCGCCCTGCAAAACGGCACGATCTACGACTGCCGGGGCTGCTCCTATGAGACCTGCCTTCATTTTGCCCAGAGCAGCACCTGCTTTTACGGCGGTGCCATGTCCGAGCAGGTCTTGCCCGCCATTGCCGAGAGCGACGCCCTGCTGTTTCTGTGCCCCAACTACAACGACGCCGTCAGCGCCAACCTCACGGCCCTGTTCAACCGGCTGACCAATCTGCTGGTGCGGCAGGACCTGTTCAATAAATATCTGTTTGGCATCGTCGTCTCCGGCTATTCCGGCAGCGACCTGGTGGCAAAGCAGCTTTTGGGAGCCATGTGCTTCAACAAGACGGCCATTCTGCCGCCGGAATTCTGCCTGATGCAGACCGCCCACGATGCCGGGACTGCCAGCCACGCCGAGGGGATCGGGGAAAAGCTGGACCGCTTCGCGGAGAATCTTTCGCGCCTCCTGACGTAAAAACAGGAATAAGTCCCGTGACAGGCGTTTTGCGGGAAAACCGTTGCTATTTTTCCTGTTTCATGTATAATAGAAGCATGAAAAAACGGTCGAATCGGAGGACGCTATGAAATACCGCTGCCTTGTGGTGGACCACGACGATACGGTGGTCAACAGCACCGCCACGGTGCATTATCCCAGCTTTCGGGAGTTTATGAACATCCACTATCCCCAGCTCCACTACACGCTGGAGGAGTATATCATCAAGAATTTTTCCCCGGGCATCATACCGCTGTTCCGGGACGAGATCGGCATGGACGAGACAATGATGAACGAGGAGCACCGCTTCTGGGACGCCTATGTGCAGCAGCATGTGCCTCTGGCCTACGACGGTATGCGGGAGCTGCTCTGGGCGCAGAAAAACGCCGGCGGCCTGGTGTGCGTCGTGTCCCATTCCATGTCCAGGAATATCCTCCGGGACTACCGGGAAAACGGCCTGCCGGAGCCGGACATGATCTTCGGCTGGGAAAGCCCTCCGGAGCAGCGAAAGCCCAGCACCTATCCCATCGAGACCATCCGCTCGGCGTTCGGTCTGCAGCGGGAGGATCTGCTGATGCTGGACGACCTGAAGCCCGGCTACGACATGGCAAAAGCCTGCGGCATCAAATTCGCGGCGGCGGGCTGGGCCAATGACATCCCCCAGATTGAGACCTTTATGCGCGGCAACTGCGACCTCTATTTCAAGACCGTCGCGGAGCTGGCTGAATATCTGGCGGAATGACCGCAAAAAACGGCAAATTTCTTGCTTTTTCTTACGCCCTGTGATAAAATGAGGCGTCACAAAAGAGAGGGAGAACGGGTATGAGCAAACGCATTGTGAAAATCGTCCTGACCGGCGGTCCTGCGGCAGGCAAGACCACCCTGACCAGCCAGATCCTGAAGGAATTCAAGCAGGAGGACGGCTGGCGCGTCATCACCATCCCGGAGACGGCGACGGATCTGATCTCCGGCTTCGGCATTAAGCCCTTCGGCAACTGTATGTCCATGCTGGCCTTCCAGGATTTCGTCATTGCCGACCAGATCCACAAGGAGAAGCTGGCCCTGGCTGCGGCGGAGATCGTCCCCGAGGACAATATCCTCATCATCTACGACCGCGCCCTGATAGACGACAAGGCCTATATTTCCGACGAGGAATTCGCCCAAGTTCTGTCGAAATTTGACGGCCGGACGGAGGCCTCCGTTCTGGCAAATTACGACATGGTTCTGCACCTTGTCACCTGCGCTAAAGGAGCGGAATTTGCCTATAACCTGGGCAACAACGCCCGCACCGAATCCCTGGAATACGCCCGGGAGATGGACGACCGCACCCTGCGCGCCTGGAGCGCCCATCCCAATCTGAAGATCATCGACAACT
>CALZCW010000020.1 GCA_945635805.1 uncultured Clostridia bacterium | reverse complement strand
GAGGTCCTCGACGTAAAGCTCGCGGACAGCGCTGGGGTCGGCGGGCTTTGCGGGGGATGCGGGAGCGTCGGTGGGCTTGGGATTGTTCCGTGCCTCCATGAACTTCCGGGCGACCTGGGGGAACAGGGCGTAGGAGAGGACGTCCTCTTCACAGCGGGCGATGTCCTTGGCTTCCTCGCGGTACTTGTCCAGCTCCGGCTCCAGCAGGTCGGCGGGGCGGCAGGTGATGACCTTGTCGTCGCCGATGCACTTCCGGCGCACTTCCTCATTGACCGTGCCGGGAAGCTTGCCGTATTCGCCGCGGAGCAGGGCCTTGGATTCCTTCGGCACCATCTTGTAGCGCTCGCCGGCGATGATGTTCATGACCGCCTGGGTACCGACGATCTGGCTGGTGGGCGTGACCAGGGGAGGATAGCCGAAGTCCTTACGAACACGGGGGACCTCTGCCAGCACATCATAGTACTTGTCCTCCTGACCGGCGTCCTTGAGCTGACCCAGCATATTGGAGAGCATGCCGCCGGGAACCTGATACATCAGGGCCTTGGTGTCCACGCTCAGGACCTTGGGATCCAGAATGCCCTCCTGCTTCATCTTGTCGGCCACCTTGCGGAAGTGGGCGGCGGCATCATTCAGCTTATTCAGGTCCAGACCGGTGTCGCGCTCCGTGCCCTGGAGGGTAGCGACCAGGGATTCGGTGGCGGGCTGGGAGGTACCGTTAGCAAGGGGAGACAGAGCGCAGTCCACAATGTCCACGCCGGCCTGGGCAGCCATCAGGTTGACCATGTCGCCGGTACCGGCGGTGTTGTGGGTGTGCATATGAATGGGAACATTCACATTGTCCTTCAGCTTACGGACCAGGTCATAGGCGTGCATGGGCAGCAGCAGGTTGGCCATGTCCTTGATGCAGATGGAATCGGCACCCATCTTTTCCAGCTCCTTGGCCACGTTGACAAAGTAGTCGTCATTGTGGACGGGGCTGACGGTGTAGGACAGAGCGACCTCCGCCCAGCCGCCATACTTCTTGACGCACTCAACAGCCTTCTGCAGGTTGCGGATGTCGTTCAACGCGTCAAAAACGCGGACCACGTCGATGCCGTTTTCGATAGACTTCTTGCAGAATTCCTCCACCACGTCGTCGGCATAATGCTTGTAGCCCAGGATGTTCTGGCCACGGAAGAGCATCTGCAGCTTGGTCTTGGGCATATGGGCTTTCAGGGTGCGCAGACGCTCCCAGGGATCCTCGTTGAGGAAGCGCATACAAACGTCAAAGGTCGCGCCGCCCCAGCACTCCAGAGACCAGTAGCCCATGTTGTCCAGCAGCTCACAGGCCGGGAGCATATCCTCGATGCGCATACGGGTTTTGGCCTGGGACTGATGGGCATCGCGGAGGATGGTTTCGGTGATATACAACGGTTTCTTTTCCATAAAAGCGCCTCCTTAGTGAGCAAACAGGGCGATAAACACGCCTGCGGCAACGGCGGAGCCGATAACACCGGCTACGTTGGGACCCATGGCGTGCATGAGCAGGAAGTTGGAGGGATCCTCTCTCTGGCCTTCCTTCTGGGAAACGCGGGCTGCCATCGGGACGGCGGAAACACCGGCAGAGCCGATAAGCGGGTTGATCTTCTTGCCATCCGGCAGGAAGAGGTTCATGAACTTGGCGAGGAGGACGCCGCCGGCTGTGCCGCCGGCAAAAGCGATGATGCCAAGGGCAATAATGGCGAGGGTCTGCAAGGTGAGGAAGCTCTCGGCAGTGGCCGTGGCGCCGACGGAGACACCCAGGAGGATGACAACAATATTCATCAGCTCGTTCTGGGCAGTCTTGCTCAGACGCTCGGTCACGCCGCACTCACGGAACAGGTTGCCCAGCATCAGGCAGCCGACCAGCGGAGTTGCGGAAGGGACCAGCAGAGCAACGAAAGCGGTAACGGCAATGGGGAAGATGATCTTCTCTTTCTTGGAGACGGTACGCAGGTTATCCATGCGGATCAGGCGCTCTTTCTTGGTGGTAAGAGCGCGCATGATGGGCGGCTGGATCACGGGGACCAGAGCCATGTAGGAGTAGGCGGCAATGGCAATGGCGCTGAGAAGCCCGGGAGCCAGCCTGGTGGTGACGTAGATGGCAGTGGGGCCGTCCGCACCGCCGATGATGCCGATAGCGGCAGCCATGGCCTGGGTGAAGTTCAAACCCTCAATGCCGAGCATGGAGACGACAAGAGCCAGCAGGAAGGCGACAAAGATACCCAACTGGGCGGCGGCTCCGAGGAGAAGGCTCTTGGGGTTGGCAATCAGCGGACCAAAGTCGGTGGACGCGCCGACGCCGATAAAGATCAGACAGGGGTAGATACCCAGCTTGACGCCGAGATACAGCACGTCGATCAGACCGAAGGTATCGCTGCTGCTGAAAGCGGACCAGTCAATGTGGTGGGTTTCGTTGATAAAAATCTCGCTGTGATACATTCCAGCGCCGGGAAGGTTGGTCAGCAGCATACCAAAGGCGATGGGCAGGAGCAGCAGTGGCTCAAAGCCCTTGCCGATGGCCAGATAAAGCAAAACAAAGGAGATGAGAATCATCACGAGGGTAGTCCATTCAGACTTGATATTCTTGATGATTCGCATCAGGCCCGTTTCATTGACAAAGTCACCGAGGGCTTCACTGTTGGACTTGGATGTAGTCATATCGGAAGTCTCAACGGCTGTGACCTCAACCGCGTCTTCTCCGGAGTCGGCGGAGACAACGGTGATACACATGCACACAAGCAGGGTCAGGGCCAGGAACGCCAGCACTGTGCGCCGCACAATTTTATTGTTTTTAAACATATCGTTTCTCCCTTAAGCAGCGAGATCAGGCAATGGTGCAAATGAGAGCCTGGGTCTCTACGGAGTCACCCTTCCTGACGTTAACGGAGCCGACAGTGCCGTCGCAGGGAGCCTGGATTTCATTCTCCATCTTCATGGCTTCGAGAATGACCAGAACCTGGCCCTTCTTGACAGCCTGACCGGCCTGCACACGGACGTCCAGAATGGTGCCGGGCATGGGAGCCTTGATCTGCTGACCGCCTGCGGGAGCTGCAGGAGCTTTGGAGGCAGCGGGAGCCTGCGCAGCGGCGGGAGCTGCGGCACCGGCAGCCGGTGCTTCCATTTCTTCAATTTCGACCTCATAGAGGGAGCCATTCACATTCACACGATATTTCTTCATTTTTTTCACCTTTCCGTTATGATAGTCAGATTTTTTTGATGGACAGGATGCGGAGCGCGGAAGCGTCGGTACCGCTGTATTCCGCCACGGCTGCTGCAATGGCGGCGGTTAGTTCCGCACGGTTTGTGATCGTTTGATCGGGGGCAGGCACGACCGCCGCTGATTTCTCCTCCGTTCCGCTGTGCCGGAAGATCAGGCTGAGCAGGGAACACAGGGCGATGATAAGGATCAGGACGACGAATACCGTACAGATACCCATGGCAACCACAAACAGATTGCTGATTTGCATTGTTTACCTCCTTACCGGGAGCTTGCAGGCCCCAAAATTATATATCTATCAGGCCGAGACCGATGAATAGATACGAAGTTAAGATGCCGGACAACGGGCGCGGATCACTCCGTCACCGTAAAGACAGCGCTTGCAAGAAGCTGGCTGTTGACATAGATCTCCAGCGTGTACTTGCCAGGCACGGAAGTCTGGCTGCCGACAGCGGGCAGCGGAATAGCGCTGGCATGGCGGCGGCTGTACCACATATCGTTCCAGGCCATGGTGCGGGAGACATCATTGACCACGGTGCCGTTCTCGTCACGGACGGCGTAGATCAGAGTGATTTCCTCCGTGGAGGAATCAACAGCGAGGACTTGCAGACAGACGGCGATCTGGTCCGTCGTCTTGAATTGGTCAGTGCGGTTGGTCAGGTCAAGGTAGGTCCAGTTATTGCCCTCCGGCGCGATCCAGAGGGAAATATACTCACTCTCGACGGTCAGAGGCGTCTCAGGCGTAATGCCAAAGCCGTCAAACACCGTAGCCTGGGCCGTGCGGACTGTGGCAGTTGTCTCACCGAAGACACGGGAGGCGGCGTCGGCTGCCGTGGTGGTGATGGAGAATTCGTATTCCGTATCGGGGATCAGATTCTTCAGGATCACGGTGTTGCCGGTGACGGCACGGTTTTCCGCGTCGGGCATATAAGGCGTGTGGTAGCTGCCGACGGTGTTATAGGAGACATACCAGCCGTCGACAGGCGTACCGGCGGGGGTCTCCCACTGCAGGGTGACGGAGCCGTCGGAGTTGGCCGTCACGGTCAGGTTATTGAGAATAATGGGATTGGCGGGGAAGAGCAGGGTTTCCGGTTTATCCATGCCCCGGGCGCTGACGGAAATAGTATAATCGCGGGAAAAATCCGGCAGGTCCTTCAGGGTGACACTTGCCTCCTTCGAGGTATACTCCTGCTCATAGCCCTCGGCAGTGCAGGTGATGTGCCATTCGTCGGGCAGATTCTCTCCCGGCTCCCAGGTCAGCGACAGGTCGGCGCCGTTGACCTCGGTGACCTGAAGATCGTTGGCTTCCACGATGGGCAGGACCTCGTAGCTGACCTGGGTAGTGCCGGAAAGATAGATATCCCCGGCGGCGCTCAGGGTAAAGACGTAGGTCTTGTTCTGCTCCAGGCCCGTGACCAGGAAGCCGTTGCCGTCAAAGTCAAAGTCCTTGGTAACGTCGCTGCCTTCCTCGCAGTATTGCAGCTTCCAGTGACTGGGGGTGGGACCCTCATGGAGGAAGGACAGGAGCACTTCGCCGTCGTCGTCGCCGCGGGAAGCGGTGAACTCGGTGATCACGGTGGACTCCGGTGTGGTACGGGTCAGCGTAGAAATGCTGTCCGAGGTCAGAGTATGGAAGCCCGCGGCCTCGACCGTGATGGTGTAGGTGGTGTTCTCACTCAGTTCGGAGAAGGTGTAGCGATTGCCCTCGACGCTGACAGGGTATGCTTTGCCGTAGGAGTCGGTGCAGGTGACGGCAAAACAGTCGGCTTTGTCGTCGGAGACCAGCTCAATGACCATTTCCTCCGTGTTGCAGGAGAGAACGTTGACGGCAGAAGCCTCCACAAAATACCAAGTGACCAGGAAATAGACAACTGCGGCGATGGCCAGCAGCAGGGCGATAATGAGGAAGATCTTGCCGGCCTTATGGGAGGAGGGCACTTCCTGAGCATCTTCTTCCGGGGTCTCCTGGGCACCGTCAACGTATTCCTGCGACGGTGCGGCTTTTGGTGCCTCGACGCTCATGGTCAGCTCCGTCGGATTTGCTTCCTCACCGGCGGGAATGGGCTCCTTACCCACTACCTCATTCACAGAGGACAGAAGCTCATCCAGGTCGATCTGGTCCGGGTCCTCTTTGTAATCGTCGAGGTTGATCTCAGTGGTGAACGGTTCCGTAGCCTTTTCAGATTCCTCAGCCGCAGGTTCAGAGACTTTCTGTGCGGCATCCGCAGCCTGGACATTCACAACCGGCACCGCAACGACAGGCGGTGTGACCTTAACCGTTTCATCCACATCCGCTTCCGTTCCCGCGCCGGAAAGATCCGGGGAGAAGCTCTGCCGGAAATCCTCGTCCAGGGCGTCGGCGTCGGTCATGCGCATGGGCGTATCCTCGGGGGCTTCCTCCGCTGCTTCCGGGGCCAGAGGCTCGGCGGAAGCGACGATGGGCGGCACAATCAGGGTGTCGGAGATCTCGTTGCGCTGCATATACAGGGCGATGGCCTGCTTGAACTCCTGGGGCGTCTGGTAGCGGTCCTCCTGCTTGAAGGCGCAGGCCTTCAGAATGATGCCCGCCAGCTCGTAGTCGGCGTAGATGGGCGTGGGCAGGGGCTTGCCGGTCATGCGCAGCTTGTCAGCCATGGCCTCTCCCGTGTTCTCATCCTCAAAGGGACCGTGGTTGCCGTTGTAGATACGGTAGAGCACCATGCCCAGAGAGTACAGGTCGATGGTGGCGTTGGGCGAGGCGGTGATGTCGGACAGCTCCGGCGCGGAGTAGACACCGATGTAATCCTCGGGAAGACAGGCGTATTTCATGTCCTCCAGGGGCACCAGACCCAGATCACCCAGCAGGAAACGGCCCGTGGGCATCAGGTAGATGTTTTCGGGCTTGATATTCCCGAAGAGATAACCGGCCTCACGGCAGGCGGTAATGGCATCACACAGATCCAGGGCAAGGTTGATGGCCCGGAGATTGGTGATGGCGCTCATGGAAAGGTAGTCGCTCAGAGAGATATAGAGGGGATAGAGTATGTAGACGTCGTAGCCCACACCTGATTCCTTCGGTTCCACCTGATACCCCAGCGCACCGGCATAGCAGCCGGAGGCAGCCAGTTTCTTACCCTGCTCCAATTCCGCCCGGATGTTTTCGGCCACACGGCCGTAATAGGCGTGGACGGCGGATTCGTCGGCGTAGGCACCTGAGAGGATCAACGCACGTACCTGACTGTCCGACGCAGGAACGGAGATACGCTTGAGAATGAATCGCTCACCGGTGGTTTTCTGACGAAGAGTATAACAGGTGCTGCCGTTGTGTCCGGCGGATTCCTTTTCTACCTGCATATGATCCAGCAAGGGAGAAATCATTTTCAGTTCGGACATCTTTTGCACCTCCTAATAATGAAAACTCAAATTTAAGCAATTATATACTATGTCATTTTTTCAAAAAAATCAAGTCAGATTCTTGTCTTATTCGCAAGAAAATGATATGATGTAAAAAACGTGACAGCCTGCGACAAAAAATCGGAAGGAGAAAACATACCTTTGTGTATGGATAAAAGATATGGAAGAAAAAGTTGTGTGCTATTATTGCGGGACCATCTATGATGCGGACCGTGAAAAATGTCCCCTCTGCGGCAGCAGTGTCCGCTCGGAGGAATCTGCGGCCAGCCGTCCGGTGCAGCGCCGCCGGATCACTGAGGAGGAGCGCCGTCAGCGCCGCCGTGCGGCCAAGGGGAAGTTCGCCGCGCCGAAAAAGAAAAAGAAGGAAAGAGACCCCAAGGGCATGCGGATCGCCGCCTTTGTCTTTCTGCTCCTGGCAGCGTTGGTCGTGTTCTATTTTATCGGCGACATGATCGGCTGGTGGCCGGGCCTGGAAAACCTTGTGGACCGTTCCGGCTCCTACGAGCCAACGGCGGTCAATACGGCCTGTGAGGAGCTGCTGGTGGAGCCGGAGCGCATTGAGCTTTCCGCTGTGGGTGAGACGGCGCAGATGACCGTCAGCGTCAATCTGGACTGTGAAAAGACCGTCTACTGCATCAGCGGCGACGAGAGCGTGGCCACCGTGTCCCAGACGGCGGTGACCGACATCGGCGAGGATGCGAAATCAGCCACCTTTACCATCACGGCGGTGGGGACCGGAGAGACGGAGATCACCGTGACCTGCGGTGACAAGACTGCTGTCTGCACCGTATCCTGTATTGACCCTGAGGGAACCTCAGAGTCTACCCAGGACGAGGAATCCACTGCCCCGGAGGATTTTGAGCCGGAGCTGAACTATGACTATGACGCCTCCCTCTATGCCCGGGGCGAGAGCCTTCAGCTTCGTGTGAACAATCTGCCCTCAGGGGTATCCGTCACCTGGCGCAGCGACGATGAGACGGTGGCGAAGGTCAGCCAGACCGGCACGGTCACGGCCATCGGCGGCGGCAAGACGACGGTCACTGCCACGGTGGGAGACAAAACTGCCCAGGTCATCATCCGCTGCAACTTCGGCGACGCGGAGATCACCGGCGCGCACCTGGAGAGGACTGACGTTACTGTCCGCGTGGGCGAGACTTTCGACCTGTACCTCTACGACTCCGAGGGTGAGCACATTTCCGACATTACATATACTGTCGGCAACCCGGATGTCTGCAAGGTGCAAGACGGCATGGTCACCGTCACCGGCTACGGTACGACGACCATCACGGTCACCTTCAACGGGCAGGAATTCACCTGCATCGTCCGCGTCCATTGATCCTTGGCGGCGTTCTGCCGTAGCTTGATATGAAAAACCGGCGCGCGGTGGCCCTTTTGACCTTGCAGCGCGCCGGTTTTCACTTTTCAAAAAGAAGGGGAAAGCACGGCATGAAAAACTTGCTATGACTCGATGCGCAGGCTCATGCGTCCTGGGCGTCAGCCAGGGTGTGTCTGCGGAAGAGCAGGGAAATACAC
>CALZCW010000019.1 GCA_945635805.1 uncultured Clostridia bacterium | reverse complement strand
CCTCCGCAAAGAAAACAGTCCGGTGGACTGTTTTCCGATACTCCACCCATACTTCACGCCGAATCCTTCACCCGCTGCCAAGCAGAAAGCGTTCCACATTTGTAACGAATGTGGAACGCTTTCTTTATTTTCATGGTTTTCCCCCGCGTCGCTATTCCCGGTAGAAGCTGTACCTCTCTGTTGTTCTTCGCGGACAATTTATACCAATCACCAATTAAAATGTGCAACGCACATTTTAATTGCGATACCGTGATTGGTATGAGACGTATTTTCGCGATGCTTACATTATCATCGCGAAAATGCAACGCCGGTACGGCGTTGAAAACCGATTGAAATGAATATTTTAATCGGTTTTTAGTATTAGTACAACCGCCCCCAGATATGGAGGCGGTTTTCTTATTGTGTTCAAGTTGGACAGCAACTTGGGAACCTTTGAATAAATCCGCAAGAGCGGTCAGCGAGTGCGTGCAACCGTTGCTGGCAGCCGAGGGAGAACTGCATAAGCTTACTACTTCAACTAAAACTGACCATAAAAGGGCAAAAAAGGCGCAAAGGAAGAACGGAGGGCATAGGATGGCCGGGAGGTCTTATTTATGAGAAAGCATGAACCTGCCGCCGCTGTTCGGCAACCGGGGCTATGCGTACCTGTCCGTGTTCACGAACCGCTTTACCGTGGATGAGGTGATCGGGCGGGCTGTCGTTATCCACGCAAAGCCCGACGATTTCACCACCCAGCCGTCGGGAAATTCCGGCGAAAGGATCGCCTGCGGCGAGATCCGGCGGCCTGTGGGATAGAGTAGGAGGCAAAAAAATGTACGGCCCGGCGGGAGAGAGGTTCCGCCGGGTCGGTTTCTGTGTTTTTCGGGGGATCGGCGGTTGACGGATGGGAAAAAATGCCGTACAATACGAGAAATAGATCAAAGGAGAGATCATTATGCTTACATTGGAGCGCGCAAAGGAATTGCTGGCCACGACCACCACCGAGGAGCATCTGTTCCTCCATGCCAAAAATGTCATGGCCGCCATGGGCGGTCTGGCCAGACATTTCGGCGAGGACGAGGCCCACTGGATGGCCATTGGCTACCTGCATGACTACGACTATGAGCAGCACCCGGACGAGCATCTGCAACACA
Organism: uncultured Clostridia bacterium; assembly: GCA_945635805.1. Lineage (GTDB taxonomy): Bacteria > Bacillota > Clostridia > Oscillospirales > Oscillospiraceae > JAZOXB01. The sequence goes on along the minus strand of CALZCW010000019.1, from coordinate 7,132 downwards.
CGGAGCAGCCCTTGAAGGCCGCCGGGCTGACGGACGAGGAGGTCCGCGCCATTCTTGCCCACGGCTATGGCCTGGTCAACGACGTGCAGCCGGTGACAAACCTGGAAAAGTCCCTGTTCACCGTGGACGAGCTGACGGGCATCATCCAGGCGGCGGCACGGATGCGCCCTGCGGGCATCACCGATATGGAGGTGTCCAGCTTTATGAAGAAGTTCAAGGACAAGAAATTTGCCGCCAAGTGCAACCGCGAGGTGATCCGCCAGGGCTGTGAAATGCTGGGCATGGAGGTCAGGGATGTGGCCGCCATCTGCATCGAGGCCATGAAGGAGTACGCAGAGGAGCTGAATCTGGGCCCGAAAGCGGAATAAAAACACAGCGCCTGCGCCATCCACGGAACAGAGGTTGCGGCGCGCCGGGTCGTCGCGCCCTACGCGCTTCAACATCCGTCCCCTTTCCGCAAGGGGGGGAGGCTTTGGCGCGGTGGAAACACTGTCCGTCTGCCATAATTACACAGTCCGGCGGCAGAACCGAAAAAAGGACTTGTTTTTGTGGACAAAATCGCATATGATAGTAACACTTATCTCTATGCCCGTGAAAGAAGGTTGACCTTGAAAAAACTGAGTGTCTGTGTTTTGTTCGGCGGCAGGTCGCCGGAACATGAGGTGTCGCTGCGCAGCGCGGAGTCGGTCCTCAACAATCTGGACAAGACAAAATACAATCTTTTCCCCGTCGGCATCACCAAAAGCGGCGACTGGGTCCTCTACGGCGGCGACGACTACAGCAAGCTCCCCTCCGGCGAGTGGAGCGCCTGCGAGAAAAACCGCCGCGCCGTCATCTCCCCCGTCCGCGGACAAGGTCTGCTGACCTTTGAGGGCGACTGCGTCGTGCGGGAACGCATCGATGTGGTTTTCCCCGTCCTCCACGGCGAAAACGGCGAGGACGGTGCCATGCAGGGTCTGCTGCAGTTGGCGGGCATCCCCTATGTGGGGCCCAATGTGGCTGCTTCCGCCGCCTGTATGGATAAAACTCTGACCAAGCTGGTGGCTGACAGCGCCGGTGTTCGTCAGGCCGCGTGGCAGCTTGTCACCGCCCGGGAGCTGGAGAACAACGCTGAGGGCGTGATGGATACGGTGGAGAAGCGCTTCTCCTATCCCGTCTTTGTCAAGCCGGCGGGCACCGGTTCCTCTGTCGGCGTCGCCAAGGCGAAAAACCGGGAGGCCCTGCGTCTGGCCCTGGAAAACGCGGCGAAATTCGACAAGAAGATCCTGGTGGAGGAATTCATCAACGGCCATGAGGTGGAGGTTGCCGTGCTGGGCAACGACGCGCCCGCTGCCTCCATCTGCGGCGAGATCGATTCAGGCACGGAGTTCTACGACTACGACGCCAAATACATCTCCGACTGCGCCCGCCTCTATATCCCCGCCCACATCGACGAGGAGACGGCAGAGCGCGTCCGGGAGGCGGCGGTGAAGGTCTATCAGGCCATGGGCTGCCGGGGCCTTTCCCGGGTGGACTTTTTTGTCACCTACGATAAAAACGAGGTCGTTTTCAACGAGATTAACACCATTCCCGGCTTTACCTCCATCTCCATGTACCCCAAGCTGTTCGGCGCCAGCGGTATTCCCTACAGTGAGCTGCTGGACCGTCTGCTGGAGCTGGCTGTGGAGGCCTGCACATGAAAAAGGAGGTCCTGCTGACCATCTGCGCCGAGCAGCGCTTCCGGGATGAAGAGCCGGAAACGACGGAGCTTGTGACCGAGGGTCAGCTCAGCGTGAGAGGGAGCCGGGTGGAGTTTTCCTACGAGGAAAGCGAGCTGACGGGCCTGACCGGCACCCGCACGGTCTTCTGCATCGAGGATGGCCGGGTGATCCTGAGCCGCACGGGCGCGGTGGAGTCGCGGATGGTCTTTTCCGTCGGCCAGGAGGATCGCTCCCTGTATGACATCGGCTGCGGCGCGCTGATGGTGGCTGTCCGCGCAGAGCGGATCTCCTCCACCGTCGGGGAAAACGGCGGCGTGCTGGAGGTCACCTACGCCATCTCCATCGAGGACGAGACTGCCGGAAGCATCCATTACCGCATTGAGGTCCGGCCCAAACCGTGACGGAGTAACTTAACAAGGAGATATACAATGATTTTCGATCTGTTCCGCCGCTCTGAGCTGAAGCAATGCGACCCGGAGAGCTGGAAGCGCCAGTGGCAAAGCCTGGTGCCGCCGGAAAACCGGGACGTGCCCATCACCTTTGAGGGAGAGACTGTTGTCGCCTTCGTGCAGATGAACCACTATGTCATGATGCTGCAGGACGGCCTGCTGATGGAGGCGTCGTTTTTTGACGTCTGCGAATTCTTCCAGCGGGCGGGCTACCACGTCATCTGGCTCATGCGCTGCACCCAGGACATCCACAACGGATACCTGAAGCTGATGGACGAGGACAGCACCCACCGCTGCCGCTGGCTCTGGAAAAGCCCCACGACGAATTTCGGCCGGTGGACCAGCGACAATTTCCACGCCAGCATCGTGCTGCAGTGGCGGCAGATCCCGGAAAGCGGCCTGCAAAACTGCAATGAACGGCTGCTGCAGCGGGTGACCTGGGCCGAAAGCGACGACCCGGAGGAGATGATCCCCGGACGGACCCGCTTCAACACCGTCGGCAATCCGGCCACGCCCATGGAGCTGCTGCACTGGCTCGAGGGCGCGACCCTGGCGAATGTAAGCGAATAAAGAATGAAACAGGGAGCAAAAGCTCCCTGTTTTGCTGTTTCTATGTGGTTTGCGGTATCCGAAAAGCATCAAAAGACCTGCTTGCCCCGGACGTATTTTGCCGCCAGGTTGCGGTCGTCAGCCAGATACAGGCAGCGCTCCAGACGGGCGCGGAGGGTCAGCTCCTGGGGATGGTCCAGAGTGGTGTCGTCGATGACCACGGCGTCGAATTCATAGTCCTTTTCAAAGGCGCCCACCTTACCGAAGAAGCGGCCGCCGCCCAGGGTGCCCAGATAGAAAGCCTGATCTACCGTCAGGGGCTTGACCTCCTGATCCAGCAGCCGCCAACGGAGCTTGGAGGCGCGGATGGCCGCCGCCATGGAAGCAAACAAATTTTCGCTCTCACCGCCGGCGATGTCGGAGGCCAGCGCCACGTTCAGGCCGCGGTTCAGATATTTGGAGACAGGTGCCACGCCGCTGGCCAGGTTGGTGTTGGACAGGGGGGAGTGGGCGATAAAGACGCCGTTTTTCCGCATCAGCTCCGTTTCCTCCTCGCCGCTGTGGACGCAGTGGGCCATGATGCAGGGGATGCCGCCGCCGAACAGGCCGTAGCGGTCATAGGCTTCGCCGTAGAATTTCGTGCCGGGGCAAAGCTCCTGCACCCAGGCGATCTCACCGAAATTCTCCGAAAGATGGCTCTGGACGGGCAGATGATACCGCTCCGCCAGACGCCCCAGGCCCTGCAGCAGCTCGTCAGTGCAGGAGGGCACGAAACGGGGCGTCAGGATGGGCATGGTGTTGGCATACTTCTCCCGTGTTTCGCAGATCCAGCGCTCCGTGTCCGCCAGAGAGGCCGCCGCGCCGGTCTCGCAGAGATATTCCGGGCTGTTGCGGTCCATATTGACCTTGCCTATGTAGCTGACCAGACCGCTTTGCTCCATTTTGTCCATCAGCAGCTCCGTCGCCGGAACATGGATGGTGCCGAAAACGGCGGCGCGGGTGGTGGCGCTGCGGCGCAGATGGTCGGCGAAAATGGTATAGGCCCGGTCGGCGTAGGCCAGATCGGCATATTTGGATTCCTCGGGGAAGGTGTAGGTGTTCAGCCAGTCCAGCAGCTCCATGTCCATGCCCAGACCCCGGAAGGAAAACTGGGGCGCGTGGAGATGGAGGTCCGTCAGGCCAGGAATGATGAGAGCGTCGCCGTAGTCCGTCAGCGGGAGGTTGACATAACACTCCGGCAGCGTTTCAAACACACCGGCACAGCGGCCCTCCTCGCAGACAAGATAGCCCCTGGGCACCAGGCGGATGCTGTCGCTGCTCTCGCTCCAGCAGAGGTTGCCCCGAATGACAAAATTACGCATACTGATTCTCCTCACAGAGTTATTTCTAAAAATCTATTCTACTAAGAATTCTCAGATTTGTCAATTCGTTTTCGCCTCACTGGAAAAATATTGTGCATACTGCACAAGAGCCTCCCGCTCATTGGGCAGGGAACCGTCCACCACCGCGTCCAGAAGCCGCTGCAGCAGAAGACCCACTGCCCTGCCCCGGGGGATGCCTATGGCCAGCAGATCGTCGCCGTTTACGGCAAGCTGGGCCAGGGAAAAGCAGTCCTGCTGGGACACCACCCGGTCCAGCAGGGCTTCCGCCTCCGCAATGACGCCCTCGATCCGGTCGTCGCCCGGCAGTCCCTTGCCCAGTACGTCAGCGCGCCGCAAACGCAGAAGCTGCCGCAGCGTGGCCTCGCCGTATTTTGACAGGAGCCGCCGGACCCGTTTTTCGTTCAGGTCAAAGAGGTGAAAGTTGTGGGCGGCCACCAGGGCCGTCACCCGGCGAACCGTCTCGCCGTCGAACCGCAGCCGCCGCAAAATATCCTCCGTCATGGCGGCGCTGACGGTGGCGTGGCCGTAAAAATGCCCCATGAGCTGCTTGTCAAAGGTAAACACCGACGGCTTTCCGATGTCGTGGAAGAGAACGGACAGACGGAGCAGCGGCTCCGGCTCGGCCACGTTCAAGGCAGCCAGCGTGTGGCCCCAGACGTCATAGGCGTGGTGGTGGTTGAACTGACGAAAGCCCATGCAGGCCCGAAGCTCCGGGACCAGGACGCAGACCACGTCGGCGTATTGCGCCAAAAGCCGCGCCGCGTCAGGGCCGCAGAGCAGTCCCGTCAGCTCTTTTTCCAGACGCTCCGGTGCCACAAGCCCCAGGGCGTCTTTTTGAGCGTGGATGGCGGCGGCGGTGGCGTCCTCGATGGTAAAGCCCAGACGGGCGGCAAAGCGCAGCGCCCGCAGCATCCGCAGGGCGTCCTCGGAAAAGCGCTTTTCCGGGTCGCCCACACAGCGCAGAACGCCGTTTTTCAGGTCTTCCGCGCCGCCGAAGCAGTCGATGACCCGGCCGTCCTCTCCGGCGGCCATGGCGTTGACGGTGAAGTCCCGGCGGGACAGGTCCTCCCGCAGGCTGCCGAGAAAAAGAACGCCGTCGGGATGACGGCGGTCGGAATAGCCGGATTCGGCCCGGAAGGTTGTGATCTCAAAGGGCTGCTCGTCCAGAATCACCGTCACCGTGCCGTATTGCGCGCCGGTCAGCACCGTCCGCAGATCGGAAAAACAGGCGGCGGTCTCCTCGGGACGGGCGTCGGTACACAGGTCCCAGTCCTGGGGCGTCAGGCCCAGCAGGCTGTCCCGGACGCAGCCGCCCACGGCGTAGGCGGCAAAACCGCCCTCCCGCAGGCGCTGCAGGAGGGACTTGACCCGGTCGGGAAGAAAGATCGTCTGTTCCATCACTTCAGAGACTCGCCGCAGTGGGGGCAGGCGTCCGGCGTCTTGCCCTTGACGGGGAGAAATTCGCCGCAGTGGGGGCAGCGGTAGAACACCGCCTTGACCACGGCTCCGGCCAGCACCAGCACCAAAGCGCCGATGAGCAGCACATGGGACCAGACGCCCAGGCCCTCGGGAAATACGGTGCGGGGCAAAATCAGCACCGCCACGGCAGCCAAAATGGCCAGCACGTTGCAGACGGTCCGCACCACGAGACAGGACTTGTAATTCATTTTTCTTCTTCCTCCCATTGCTTCCAGACTTCGGGGCAGTAGCCCACCGTGGCCCGCCTGCCGTTGCGCACCACCGGGGTCTTCATCAGCTCCGGGTGGTCAAAGAGCTTGTCCTCCTTGGCGGCGGGGTCGTCCATATAGCGCATCAGGTCGATCTCCGGGGCGCGTTTGTCCCAGTCGATGAGCTTGTCCACGCCGCCGACGGCCCGCAGCACGCTGTCAAACTCGCCGCCGGACATCCCGTAGCGCAGAAGGTCGATGTTCTGCACCTTGATGCGCCGTTCCTTAAAATAACGTTCGGCTTTCTTTGTGTCAAAGCACTTGCTTTTGCCGAAGATCTGAATGTTCAATCGTAACGCACCTCCCAAAGGCAAAGTCCTCCGGCAGGGGCAGTCGGTCCGGCCAGAGCGCGGGTCTTTTCCTCAAAAAGCGCCGGGACGGAAGCCGCCTCCCGCTTTCCCAGGCCCACCTCCAGCAGCGTGCCCACCAGGATCCGCGCCATGTTGTAGAGAAAGCCGTCGGCGGTGAGGACGAAGCGCACCTCCGCGCCGTCGCGGCAGATTTCCAGCCCCTTCAATGTGCGGACGGAGGATTTTTTGTAGTGGCGGTTGGAGCAGAAGGCCAGAAAATCGTGGGTCCCCGTCAAATAGGACGCGGCACGCTCCATGGCCGAAAAATCCAGACGGTCCGGCAGAGGGATGCGCCAGCGGCGTTCAAAAACGTCCGGCGCGTCGCTGTTCCAGACGCGGTAGATGTAGGTCTTTTCCGTGGCGCACAGGCGGGCATGGAAGCGCTCGGCGGCGTATTCCAGGGACACCGCGCCGATGTCCGGCGGCAGAAGCTGCCGAAGCTGCCGCAGCAGGGGCGCTAAGGGCTGCTCCGGAGCATGGAAGGAGGCCACCTGCGCCCGGGCATGGACACCGGCGTCGGTCCTGCCGCTGCCGGAGATCTCGATGGGGCTGCCGAAGATCTTCGACAGGGCCGCTTCGATCTTGCCCTGAACCGTCAGCTCCGTGTCCGGCAGCCGCTGCCAGCCCCGGTAGCGCGTGCCGTCGTAGCACAGCGTCAGGCGATAAGTGCGTCCTCCCACGTTTCCAGCTCCTCCATGGCTTCCGCCTTGGTGTCCGCCGAAAACAGAAAGCGTCCGTCGGCGAAAACCTCGTAATGTCCTCTGATCGCTATAATATCCCAGCGCATGCTCTTTCATCCTTTCGCGGCGGGAGGCCGTTTCCGGCTCCCTCATTTGCGCTGAGTATAGCAAATTTACAGTCCTATAAACCGGACTGTCATCGGTTCAAATGAAAATTTCTCAAAAAAGTAACTGCTTTAGCCTTCCCCGCTCAATTTTCCAGGGCGGCGATGCGCAGACACAGGCAGAAGACCTC
>CALZCW010000018.1 GCA_945635805.1 uncultured Clostridia bacterium | reverse complement strand
GCGCCGTTGCGGCACTGCTTCTCCTGGTTGGCCGTCAAAGTCAGCCGCGGATAGGCGGAAAACAGGCTGTCAACGGGCAGCAGCAGCGTTTCCGGCTCCTCACAGGCCAGGATTTCTTCCATGGTATGGCTCCGGGCCTCGGTGCAGATGCCCGCCTGTATCCGCCGCAGAGCCGACATACAGCCGCCGCAGCCGAGAGCCGCGCCGATGTCGTGACAGAGGGTGCGGACGTAGGTGCCCTTGGAGCAGTGGATGCGAAGGACCGCCTCCGTGCCGTCAAATTCCAGCAGGTCGATGGAAAATATGTGGATGCTGCGGGGTTTCCGCTCCACTTCCCTGCCGCTGCGGGCAAGCTCATAGAGCTTCTTCCCGCCGACCTTGATGGCAGAATACATGGGTGGAATCTGGCTCTGCTGCCCCAGAAAGCGAGACAGAACCTCCTCCAGCGCGGCGCGGCTCACCTCCACAGGGCGGCGCTCCAGGACTGTCCCCGTGCTGTCCTGGGTGTCGGTGATGCAGCCCAGACGCAAGGTAGCCACATAGGTCTTCTCCGCGTGTTCAAAAAATTCCACGGCCCTCGTGGCCCTGCCGAAGAACACCGGCAAAACCCCTGTGGCCATGGGATCCAGCGTTCCACCGTGACCGGCACGCCGTTCGTGAAAAACGCCGCGCAGCTTGCTCACCACGTCCTGGCTGGTCCAGCCCGCCGGTTTGTCGACGATCAAAATTCCGTTTGCCATTTACAAAGCTACTCCCTCTGCGGCAATAGCCTGCAAAACCGCCGTCTTTGCGCCGTTCAGGCCGCCGTCAACGGTGGCACCCGCCGCCGCCTTGTGACCGCCGCCGCCGCAGTGGGCGCAGATGGCGGAGGCGTTGTAGGCCGGCGAGGTGCGCACGGAAATCTTCCCCTGACTGCCCACCTCCCGGAGCATGACGCCGATCTGGACCCCGGCAATCTCCCTGCCGAAGCCGGAAATGTCGTCGATGTCGTCCTCCGTCAGTCCCAGCTCCAGCTTCAGGGCCTCCGGGATGGCGCTGACAGCCACCTTCCCGCCGGCATAGAACTCGGTATGCGCCGTCAGATAGGCCTCCAGCTTCAGCCGCTCCAGACGCTTGGTCAGAAACATGACCTGGTTGACGGCGAAGGTGTCCGCGCCGCAGTCCCTGCACTCGGCCGCCGCCCGCAGGGTCCGGGCCGTCGTGTTGCTGTAGCGGAAGCAGCCGGTGTCCGTGGAAATGGCGCAGTAGAGGGCCTCGGCAATGGGCTTATCTACCGGGACCTCAAGCAGGCGCAGCAGGTCTAAAATGATCTCGCCGCAGGCAGCCGCCGTGGGGTCCACATAGCCCCGGAGGCCGAAAGCGTCGTCGTGTCCGTGGTGGTCGATGCGCAGGTCCACTTGGTTTACATAATCTTCTGCCGAAAGGGGCATCAGCTTCCCCGTGGCAATATCAGTGGCGACCAAGACGGCGTTATCGGGGATGGCCGGAATGGTCAGCCCTTCCAAATATGGGCGGAATTTCTCAGTAAACTGGGGATTTTCCAGGACATATGCCTGTTTTCCCAGCTTTCGCAGTCCGCCGCAGAGAGCTGCCGCACAGCCGATGGTGTCACCGTCAGGACGCCGGTGAGTTAACATAATATAGTTGTCGTGCTCCCGCAGGAAGCCGGCGGTCTCAGGAAGGGTCAGTGGTATCATCTTCCGTGTCCTCCGGGATGTCCAGCTTGGAGAGGATGTCGAGAATATGGGCGCCCTGGACGATGGAGTCGTCCGCCTGCCATTGCAGCTCCGGCGTATAACGAAGCTGCAGGTTCTTGCCCAAAGCTCTGCGCAGATAGCCGCCGGAAGAATGGAGCCCTGCCAGAGTCTCCTTGGTAAATTCCTTGTCCAGCAGCGAGACATAGACCTTGGCATAGCGCAGATCGGGGGTGGTCTCCACGCGGGTGATGGACAGCATGGTCTTGTGGACACGGGGGTCCTTCAGCTCACGCAGGAGGTCGGCCAGCTCACGCTGGATCTCTTCGTTGATGCGTCCGATACGGTTGGATGCCATAGTGTTCCTCCTTGGTAGTAGTTTGCAGCAAATAAAACTACAGGCAGCTTGCACGGGCGGACAGAGTCGTCCGCCCCTACGGGTGCTGACGCACGGCTTAAAATGCTGCACAGTCGCAGGGGCAGAGCTGCACTCCGCCCGATCGAAAATAAGGGAAAGGGCGGGACAGAGCCCCGCCCCTGTATGATCGTGGTTATCTCGGCACTTCCTCCATGATGAAGCACTCGAAGACGTCGCCTTCCTTGATGTCGTTGAACTTCTCGATGGACATACCGCACTCGTAGTTGGCAACGACCTCCTTGACCGAGTCCTTGAAGCGCTGCAGGGAGCCGATATTGCCCTCGTAGATGACGATGTTGTCCCGCAGAACGCGGACCTGACCGTCGCGGGTCATCTTGCCGTCCTTGACATAGCAGCCGGCAATGGTGCCGATGGCGGAGACCTTGTAGGTCTGGCGAACCTCGGCATGGCCGATAACCGCCTCGCGGAACTTGGGTGCCAGCATGCCCTTCATAGCCGCCTCGATCTCGTCGATGGCGTCGTAGATGACGCGGTACATCCGCAGATCCACATTGGAACGCTGAGCGGATGCGGCTGCGGCAGCATCAGGCCGAACGTTGAAGCCAACCACGATAGCGTTGGCTGTGGAGGCCAGCAGAATATCCGATTCGTTGATGGCACCGACAGCGGCATGGATGACGCGGACGCGGACCTCCTCGTTGGAGATCTTCTCCAGAGAGGCCTTGACCGCTTCGGCAGAGCCCTGCACGTCGGCCTTGACGATGAGGTTCAGCTCCTTCATCTCGCCCTCCTGCATCTTGGCAAAGAGGTTGTCGAGGGTGACCTTGCTGGCCTGCTTGGCAGCGGCGTCCTTCTCTGCCTGCTTGCGCTGCTCCACCAGCTGGCGGGCCATGCGCTCGTCGGCGACTGCATCGAACTCGTCACCGGGCGTGGGTGCTTCGGCCAGACCCGTGATTTCCACAGGAATGGAGGGGCCGGCCTCGGTGATGGTATGGCCCTTGTCGTCGGTCATTACGCGGACGCGTCCCACGGCGGTACCGGCAATGATGAGGTCGCCCTTGTGGAGGGTGCCGTTCTGCACCAGCAGGGTGGCAATGGGGCCGCGGTTCTTATCCAGGCGGGCTTCAATGACGGTGCCCTTGGCAGCGCGGTTGGGATTGGCCTTCAGATCGGCCAGCTCGGCGGTCATGATGACCGTCTCCAGCAGCTCGTCGATGCCCATGCCGGTCTTGGCGGAAATGCGGCAGACCTCCGTGTCGCCGCCCCACTCCGCCGGCACCAGGTCATGCTCCGTGAGCTGAGTCAGGACGCGGTCCGGGTTGGCGCCGGGCTTATCCATCTTGTTGACGGCGACGATAATGGGGATCTTCGCCGCCTTGGCATGGTTGATCGCTTCCACGGTCTGGGGCATGATGCCGTCGTCGGCTGCCACCACCAGGATCGCGATATCGGTACACATGGCGCCGCGGGCGCGCATGGAGGTAAAGGCGGCATGACCCGGCGTGTCCAGAAAGGTGATGGGGTTGCCGTTGATCTGGACTGTGTAGGCACCGATGTGCTGCGTGATGCCGCCGGCCTCGCCGGAGACCACGTTGGTCTTACGCACCGCGTCGAGCAGGCTGGTCTTGCCGTGGTCGACGTGGCCCATGACCACGACGACGGGGCTGCGGCCCACCAGTTCGTCTTCCGTGTCCACATGGTCGTCAATGAGGCGCTCCTCGATGGTGACGACCACCTCGCGCTCCACCTTGCAGCCCAGCTCCGTGGCGACGAATTCCGCCGTATCGAAGTCAATGGTCTGGTTGATGGAGGCCATGACGCCGTTTTTGATGAGGACCTTGATCAGCTCCGTGGCGGTCTTCTTCATGCGGGAGGCCAGTTCGCCCACGGTGATCTCGTCGGGGATCTTCACCGTCAGCGGCGTCTTCTTGATGATCTCAAGCTGCAGCCGGCGCATCTTCTCCTGCTCCTCGTTGCGGCGCTTGTTGCCCATAGGGCCTTTATTCTTATTCTTGTTTTTGCTCTTGTTGCCGATCTTCTGCTTGCCGCCGGCGTAATTCTGCACCCGCTCGGACACCAGATTGTCCACCCGGTCGTCAAAGCGGTCGGCATTGACGGTGACGGCCTTGGTGTCGACCACGCGGCGTTCCCGCTTGCGCTGCTCTACCTTGGGCTTCTCCGTCTTTTCGGCGGGCTTGGCCTCGGTTTTCCTGGCCGTGGCCTCGGAGGGCTTTTCTTCCGCGCTCTTGGGCGCTTCCTTGGGTGCCTCCTTCTTCGGCGCGGGCGCTACAGCAAACACCTGGGCGATGGATTCAATTTGGTGATGCTGGGTGATATGGTCGAACACCGCATTGAGCTGTTCTTCCGTCAGCACCTGGGTGTTGCTCTTCGGCTTTTCAAAATAGATTCCGACGATGGCCGCGATCTCCTTCGGCTGCATGCCGAAATCTGCGGCGACTTCCTTTACTCGATACTTAACCAGACTCATAAAGCCACCTCCATCTTACTTTTTCCCGTGTCGAACATTGTAGCGGTGCGCCTTTTCCTCGGCGCGGCGCTTTTCCACCCGCTTGACCCGCACATCCAGCTCCTGCAGCAGGTCAGCGTACTTCTCCGGCTCACCCAGGGTCTTGACAAAGGCCTGGGCCAGACGGACGTCGGTGATGGCCGCCACGGCACAGCTCGTAATGCCCAGGGCATCGCCCAACGTGTCTTTATCATAGGCCAGCGTCAGCAGCGGCTGGGACGTGCCGGCCACAAAGCTCTTTGCGCGGCGGACGGTATGGGGGCCGGCGTCGCCTGCCAGCAGCACCAGCCGCGCACGACCGGCTCTGGCTGCGGCACCCACCGCCTCCTCCCCCAGGGCAAGGTTGCCGCCCTTGCGGGAAATGGCCAGCAGGCCGAGGCTCTTATCCTGCTCCATGCTCCTGCGCCTCCATTTCCGCCACCATGGCGTCGTAGATCTCCTGGGGGATCTCCGTCTCAAAGGCACGGGAAATCGCCTTAGAGCGGATCGCTTTTTTCAGGCACTCGGAATTGCGGCAGACATAGGCGCCGCGTCCGTTGGCCTTACCTTTCAAATCCAGCGAAACCGTGCCCTCGGGGCTGCGAACGACCCGGAGGAGCTCACGCTTCGGTTTCATTTCACGGCAGCCCAAACACTGCCGCATGGGGATCTTTTTCGGCACGATTTCACTCCCTTTCCGTGGATGTACCGTAAATTATTCTTCCTCGAATTCCGCCGCCTGAGAGGCCGGCTTGATGTCGATCTTGCAGCCGGTCAGACGGGCAGCCAGACGGGCGTTCTGGCCCTCCTTGCCGATGGCCAGGGAAAGCTGGTCGTCGGGAACGATGACGCGGCAGGCCTTTGCGCCGGGAAGCTGGGTGACGGAAATCACGTCTGCCGGAGACAGAGCCGAGGCGACGAACTGGCAGATATCGTCGGACCAGACCACGATGTCCATCTTCTCCCCCTGCAGCTCGTCGACAACAGCGCCGACACGGGCGCCGCGGGCACCGACACAGGCGCCGACGGGGTCGATATTTTCCTCAGCGGCGTAGACCGCCAGCTTGGTACGGGAGCCGGGTTCCCGGGCAATGGAGCGGATCTCCACGGCGCCGGACTCGATCTCGGGGACCTCCAGCTCAAACAGGCGCTTGACCAGAGCCGGATGGGTACGGGACACCAGGACCTGCGGGCCGCGGCTGCTGCGGCGGACCTCCACCACATAGACGCGGATCAGGTCGCCCTCGACGAAATGCTCACCCCGGACCTGCTCACCCACTGCCAACAGGGCGTCGGTACGGTCCGTGCCCTGGCCGATGCGGATGGTCATGTCGCCGGAGTTGTCGATGCGCAGGACGGTGCCGGTGAGGATCTCATGCTCCTTGGAGGAGAAGGACTCAAACACCATGCCCCGCTCCGCCTCGCGGATGCCCTGGATGATGACCTGCTTGGCCGTCTGGGCGGCGATGCGTCCGAAGTTCTTGGTCTGGATCTCCACGTTGACCAGGTCGCCCAACTGGGCGTTCTTTTCGATCTTTCTGGCAGCGTCCAGGGTGATCTCCGTGGCGGGCGAGAAGACCTCGTCCACGACCTCCTTCTGGGCGTACATATAGAGCTTGTCTTCGTTGAGCTCCACATAGACGTTGTCGGTGTAGCCGTCCTTGTCCTTTTTATAGGCGGCGACCAGGGCCTGGGTGATACGTTCCACCATATAGTCCACCGGGATGCCGCGCTCCTTTTCCAGTTGGCGCAGAGCCGCGAAAATTTCAGCGTTCATAACAGTTTCTCCTTGTCTGTATTCCGGGCGGTAAACGCCCTCAATGGATCTCCGGCCCTCGCCGGAGGGAAATAGTCAAAATTCCACGCGCAGACGGACCAGCGCGATCTCGGCTTTTTCAAAGGTCAGCTCCCTGCCGCCCATCTCCGCCGTCACATCGCCGTCGTGGTAGGAAAGGAGCCTGCAGGGGAATTCCTTCTGGCCGTTTTTCGGGCGGTAGAGCTTGACCAGAATCGGCTCGCCCAGATAACGCTCGAAATCCGACGGGCGCTTGAGGACCCGCTCCAGCCCCGCTGAGCAGACCTCGAAGCGGTAGCTCTCCGGGATGGGGTCCTTCTCGTCCAGCACCGGGTCCACAGCGCGGGAGACGCGCTCGCAGTCGTCGATGTCCACGCCGCCGTCCTTGTCGATATACAGGCGCAAAAACCATTCGCCGCCCTCCCGGACGTATTCCACATCCCAGAGGCTGCAGCCGTTTTCGCGCACCAGTGGCTCGGCAAACTGCCAAACCTGTTCGGTGATCTTCATTCCCGCACCGTCCTTCAACATGCAATAAGAAAGAGAGGGAGAACCCTCTCTTTAGTAAACCTTACTATAGATTGACCATATTATAACACTTAAATTCCGGGATTGCAAGGGTTTTTTGAAACTTTTTCCGAAAAAATCCGACATATTCCCTGCGGAGGGAAAAATTTTTCCCACGGCTATGTTATTTTGCCCCGAGATATGCTATAATGATGTTCAAAGAATCGGCCGCGTTTCAGCGGCCTATGATCCCGTGAAAAAGAACGGAGGCAGCGCCATGAAAAAGCCGGATTCTACCCGGTGGTATCTTTTGATTTTGACCTTTGTCGCGTCGGTAATGGGTTTCTTTGTGCGCAGGCAGCAGCTTGCGACAGAGCTTCTGTCTGACGGCAGCCTTGCGGCAGGCAGCAAGCTGCACATCGTCCTGACCGCCATGACGGTTGTGATGATCTTCGCCTTTATTGGCCTGCTGCTGCCTTTGAAGCAGGACAGCGGCTGGCGGCGGTATTTTACCTCCTCTTATATTCCCAACGCTCTGCTGCTGTTGGGCGCGGCCCTTCTTCTGCTGGGTAATGGTCTGCTGTTGGCGCAGGGCACTTCTTCCTCCACCGCCGCATGGACCCAGTCGCCCGCCGTCTCTCAGGCTCTCAACCGTCTGACGCCGCCCTTGGGCGTACTGGCGGCCGTCTGTCTCGCGATTTTTGCGGTGCTGTGTTTGTTGCAGAAGAAGCCGTCGCCGCTGCTGTATATGCTGGCCAGCGTCTATCTGATCCTGCGGCTCATCGTCCGCTTCCAGGATTGGAACGTGGACCCGTCCATCCATGATTACGCCTTCCGGCTGCTGGCGGCCATCTGCTGTATGCTGGGCTGCTTCCAGCTTGCCGGTTTCAGCTTTGACCGGGGACACCGGCGCATCTGCCTGTTCTGGTGCCTGTGCGCCGTGGTGTTCTGCAGCATCTCCGCCGCCGACGCCCTGAAGAGCGCCCGTCTGGATGAGATGCTCATCGACCTGGCCATGCTCTTGATTATGATCTTCGGCAGTGTGCGTCTGCTCTTCCCCAACGGTCCGGAAACATCGGCTCCCGTGGCACAGCCTGAGGGATCCGAATCGCCGGAGCCTCCTGCCGATCCTGAGTAATGGGTGCCGCTCTTTCGGCCCAGAATTGAAACAAAAGAATTCCACACAGCAGGCGTTGTCCTTTCGCCTGTTGTGTGGATTTTTTCGTTCGCGCGGCTTTTCCCGGTCGGGCGGCTATACCACCCACCGGAAAGCCGGCAGCGGCTCATGGAACAGCGCGTGGCGCAGATAATCCTCGCAGAAAATGCCGATCCCGCTGAGGGGGAACCACAGCAGCGTAAAGGGCACGCAGATCTGGCCCATGAAGTTCATCGGAACGTGGGAATAATCCCAGACATTCAGGTGCATGACGCGGTTGACCAGAATTCCCGTCCAGAACTCAAAAAAGGTGACAATCAGCGCCCCCAGGAGCATCTGTGCCAGCACCGGCATCCGGAAGCGCTTGTCCAGACCTCCCACCAGATAGAAGCACAGCCCTCCCAAAAGGAACATACTGCCGTGGGTCCATTGACGCCAGAGCAGCTCCACTGTGCAGTAGAACATCCCGCCGATGTAGAATATCACTGCCTCTTTCCAGATCTTGTACGCTCGAGACTGCATAATATACCTCCTG
>CALZCW010000017.1 GCA_945635805.1 uncultured Clostridia bacterium | reverse complement strand
ACCATGGGGGCCATGTAGAAGCTCAGGGTGTGGCGGCCCAGGGAAAGAGTGTCGCCCTCTGCCACGGTGATGCGGCGCTCGGCACAGTCAGCGCCGAAGAACTGCTGCATCATGACGAAGGCCTTGCCGGTGGCGACGACGGTGGTCTCGGGATAGAGCCGGAGGAAATTGGCAATGTTGGCCGAATGGTCCGGCTCCATGTGCTGCACGACCAGATAGTCCGGCCGTCTGCCGCCGAGAACGGCTTCCAGATTGTCCAGCCATTCGTGGGTGAAACGGGCGTCCACCGTGTCCATGACGGCGATCTTCTCGTCCAGAATGACGTAGGAATTGTAGGCCATGCCGTTGGGCACCGTGTACTGACCCTCGAACAGGTCCACCTGATGGTCGTTTACGCCGATATAAAGAATGTCGTCGGTAATGCGCATTGGTTGATTCCTCCTAAATTATTTTTCTGATGTGAATGTCTGCCGCAAAGGCGCAGCTCTTATGGGATGCGCCTGGACGGCTTGAGATAGCGCTCCTCCTCGGAAAACACGCAGCCGCAGTATTTCTGGATATACATACCCAGCTCCCGTGCGCGCTCCTGGCCTGCGCGGAAATAGGGGCGAAAGTCCCGGTAGAGAAACTGTACGCCGAATTCCGCCGCTGCCCGCTCTGCCACCTCCCGCATCAGCTCGTGGTTCTGATAGGGGCTGATGAACAGGGAGGAGGTGAAGCTGTCGAAGCCGCCCTCGGAGGCCGCCTTTGCCGCGGCGAACAGGCGCATTTCATAGCATTTGACGCAGCGCTGCGCAATATCCCCGGCCACCTCCCGGATAAAGGGCCGCAGGGCGTATTCATCCAGCTCCAGCAGGGGAAGCTCCACGCTCTGGGCGTAGTCGCGCAGACAGTTGCGGCGGCTGCGGTATTCGGTAAAGGGGTGGATATTGGGGTTGTACCAAAAACCGGTGAGTTGGAAGCCGTCGGCCCGCAGAACGTCGATGCACTGATTGGCGCAGGGCGCGCAGCAGATATGCAGCAGAGTGGTCATGAAAGCGCCTCCTTCTTTCAAATTAGATTATAACACCAAAGTTCCCTCATGGCAAGCACACAAAAAACACTCCTGAGTTTTGTGCAGATTGCCCGTGGAAAAGAAAAGATGTGTGTGCTATGATAACAATATACCGAAATCCATGAGAAAGGATAATGTAATATGTCTGAAAACAGCAAGACTGCCGGACTGCAGCGGGCAGTGACGGAGAAACAGGCCCTCATCGACGTGGCCATGGGACGAAAAAAGGCAGATTTGGTCCTGAAAAACGCCGTCTACGTCAACGTGTTTTCCAACGAGCTTTGCAAGGGAGATATTGCGATCGTCAAAGGCCGCATTGCCGGAATCGGAAGCTATGAGGGCGTGACGGAGATCGATGTGGCGGGCAAGATCGTCTGCCCGGGCTTTATCGACGCTCACATCCATCTGGAGTCCTCTCTGGTCAGCCCCCGCGAATTTGCCAAGGCCGTCGTGCCCCACGGGACGACCACCGTGGTCACCGACCCCCATGAGATCGCCAACGTCATGGGCACCGACGGCATCGAGTATATGCTCCAGTCCACGGAAAACCTGCCGGTGGACGTACTCTTCATGCTGCCAAGCTGCGTTCCCGCCACCCCTCTGGATGAGGCCGGTGCGGAGCTGGACCACAGCGCCATCGACGGCTTCTACGCCCATCCCCGTGTGCTGGGACTGGCGGAGATGATGAATTCCTTCGGCGTGATCCACAAGGACCCGCAGGTTCTTGAAAAACTGGCAGGCGCCCAGAGCCACGGCGCGCTCATCGACGGTCACGCCCCCGGTGTCCTCGGCAAAGAGCTGGCTGCCTATGCCGCAGCGGGCGTCCGCTCCGATCACGAATGTTCCCAGGTGGAGGAAGCACTGGAAAAACTCCGGTGCGGCCAGTACATTATGGTCCGCGACGGTACCGCCGCCCGGAATCTGGAGGCGCTGACGCCCCTGCTGAAAGAGAGCTACGCGGATCGATGCGTCTTCTGCACCGACGACAAGCATCCCATCGACCTGCTGGAAAAGGGCCATATCGACTATATCATCAGAACCGCCGTGTCCTGTGGCGTGGAACCCATCACCGCCATCAAGGCTGCCACCCGGAATCCTGCCGAGTACTTCGGCCTCAGGGACCGGGGTGCCATTGCTCCGGGCTTCCGTGCAGACCTGACGGTTATCGACGGCTTTGAGCGCTTCCGTGTGGAGCTGGTCATCAAGCGGGGCGCCGTAAGCTGTGAGGGCGGTGTGGTCCAGCCCTTTGCGGCGGCGAATCTGAAAAAATCTCTGGCAGAGAAGGCCCACGATACCTTCCGTGTGGCCCGTCTGCGCCCGGAGGATTTCCGCCCCAACGGCAGTCAGGGCGTCATCGGTCTGGTGGCGGGGGAGATCATCTCCACCGACAACGGCCGGGCGGAGGCCATTGACCCGGAAAAGGACATCCTGCGCATCGCCGTCATCGAGCGCCACAAGGGGACTGGCCACATCGGCCTGGGCTATATTCAGGGCTACGGCCTGAAGAGCGGTGCCGTCGCCACCTCCATCTCCCACGATTCCCACAATATCATCGTTGTGGGAACCAATGAAGCCGACATGGCCTTTGCCGCCAACCGCGTGGTGGAGAACCGCGGCGGTATCGTCGTGGCGGACAAGGGCAAGGTCAAGGGCGAGGTGGTGCTGGAGATCGCCGGCCTCATGAGCGACGACAGCCTCATCAGCGTCAACCGCCGTCTGGAGGAGGCAAAGGAACAGGCTTTCCGCCTGGGCGCTTCCCGGGGCATCGACCCCTTTATGACCCTGTCCTTTATGTCTCTGCCGGTCATTCCGACCCTGCGGCTGACGACCCGGGGCATGGTGGATGTGCTGAAGCAGGAATACATTTGACAGACATTCTGTAATGCCCATTATGGCAGAGGAATAAAAAACAGGCCGCTGCGAAACATTTCGTTTTGCAGCGGCCTGTCTGTATCAGTTCAGCTCGTCCAGATTCTTGGCAAAGGCGGGCAGGCAGTGCTCCAGAAACCAGTTCAGCTCCGGCAGGTCCATCTCCTGCAGGGCGCGGAGGGTCTGGGCTGCGGCGGACTCAAATTCCTGATTTCCGGCCTTCAGCTCCTCAATGCACTTAATATGGGCCGAGAGCTTGTCGGCGGCCTTGACGATGGAGTGAACGGAGGGATCCTCCTCGTGGATCAGAGGCGCGTAGCTCTCCCGCAGCTCCTCCGGCAGCATGGCAAGGAGCTTGTCGCCGCTGACCCGCTCCACCTGCTTGTAGGCATCCTTGATGTCCGGATTGTAGTATTTGATGGGCGTCGGCAGATCCCCCGTGAGGATCTCCGAGGCGTCGTGGAACAGGGCGGCGGTGGCGCAGCGCTCCGGGTCGGCCTCCAGGCCGAGAATGTCCCGGCGGATCAGCGCCAGACCGTGGGCCAGCACCGCCACCTGATGGCTGTGCTCCTGGATGTTTTCCGAAAAAGTGTTGCGCATCAGGCCCCAGCGGGTGATATAGCGCATACGGGACATCAGAGCGTAAAATTCGTATTCCATGGGTACCTCCGTCAGCGGCGCTTCTGCACCGTCAGCATGGGAAGCTCCGGCAGACCGAGGATCCGGTTGTAGCTCTCCATACGGATGTCGTTTAGAATTTCTTTATAAAGGGCGTAGAACTCCATGGCGGTCTCCGGCGTCTGGGAAGCGTCGGTGAGCCAGATGCACGGCTCCGGCTGCCACTGGCCGAAATGCTTGGCAAAGGCGTGGCCCACGCCCATGACCTCGGCGTAGGGCAGCATCCGGTAGAAGAACTGTCCGTCCAGGCTGTTCAGCCGTTGTACGCTGTCCCGGTCGATCTTTTTGAGGTATTTACGAAGACCGAGATTTTGACGTACCAGATCCTGACCAACCTCAGTCCGACGCCCGCCGAACTGGGTCAGCAACACCGCCAGCACCTGCAGAAGCAGGCACAGGAGCATGAGGCTCATACATTCGGCAGAAGCCGAAAGCAGCAACAGGATCAGGGCCGCTGCTGCGCCGGCGGTCAGACGTACCAGACGGTGGCGGCGGTAGAAGGCCGCAGCGGCGATCTGCACCAGATAGGTCAGAACCGTGGTCAGCAGCGTCAGCAAAATGAGCCACAGCACCCGGACACCTCCGGCAGGCAGCAGCACGTCAAACACCGTCAAATTGACAAAGACGGCGGCCAGCAGCACCAGGACCCGCAGAAGATAGGGATTTCCCGGCTTGGGGGCAAAAATGCGCCGGAGCCATCCGCTTCGCAGCGCGGCGGAGGCAGGCTTGGAGACGGTGTGGAAGCGCAGACCCTGGGCATCGCAGGTGGGGCCGGTGCGGAAGATGGCCTCAAAGAGCTTGCGCTCCGAGGGCTTGCGCTCGTTGCCCATGTCCATCTGCTTGCGCAGGATGACGCGTCCGCGCCGGTTGCGGTGGATGGCGATATAGCCCAGATTGCCCCAGTGGGCAAGGGTCGCGGCCACGTCCGGCGCGTCGCCGAACAAAATGCAGGGCAGCTCTCCCGCCGTGGCCTCCATTCCCGCCGTCTGCTGCTGCTTGGCAAAGAGCAGCTTTCCCCGCAGGAAGAAGAACCAGTAGAGGGCGGCCAGAGCGGTCAGAGCATAGAAAGCGATCTGGTTGAAATTCGTGGTCTTGCCGGGCAGATGGTCCAGGTCAAAGGAGTCTGCCGGGAAATTCAGGAACATTTCGATGGTCTCGTGGTCCTTGAGGGAGGCGGCGGAGTCAATGACCAGGTCTGTGTCATTGAGCTCGATGGTCAGAAAATTGTCGATGACGTCGCCGTAGTAGGCACTGTTCCAGGTGGGCTGAGACACCACGGCGGCAGGAAAGGTCAGAGACACGGTCAGCTTGTCGATGGGATAGTCCCAGCCGTATTCGATAAGGGCGATATGGAAGCTCTGGCCGTCTTCGGTTTCCGAGGCGTCACGGGGCAGATTGTAGGTGCATATAAAAGTCTGGGTGCCGGTGTAGCCCAGCTCATTGGAGAATTCCACGCACTGTACGCCGTTTCTTGTGGTCCGGCGGTAATCGCCGCCTGAGGCGTTGATGTTGGAGGCGGAGGAATTCAGCGGGAACAGGAAAGACTTCGGCGCGGTGCCGAACTGGACAACGGCGGTCATGCGCACCGTGGCGGCGCCGTCGGAGTCCACGACAATCTCGCCGGTCAGCGAGGCAATGCGGTCCTCAGCGGCGCTGACGGGGAGCGTCAGCAGAAGCAGCAGGGAAATCAGAAGCAAAAAAACGGACAATCGCCGCATGGGAACACCTCCTCCGGCGAATTTCGACATTAACACAAAAAGAATAGCACATCGGCGAGAAAAATGCAACCGCAAACCCGCGAACAATAGAAGAGCCGCCTCATGCACAGGCGGCTCTTACTGGTAATAAGTTACAGCTCCCGCAGGGCGTCGAGGAGAACGGTCTTCCCGTTGGTCTTTTCGTCCCGGTATTTGATGATACGGGCGGGGGTTCCGGCGACCACGGCGTTTTCCGGCACGTCGGCTGTCACAACCGCCCCGGCGGCGACGACAGCGCGGCTGCCCACCTGCACGCCCTCCAGCACCACGGCGTTAGCACCCACGATCACGTCGTCACCGATAACCACGGGGGTGGCGCTGGGCGGCTCGATGACGCCTGCCAAAACTGCGTTGGCACCGATGTGGCAGCGCTTGCCGACTGTGGCGCGACCGCCCAATACGGCGCCCATGTCGATCATGGTGCCCTCGCCGATCTTGGCGCCGATGTTCAAAACCGCGCCCATCATGATAACGGCATTGTCGCCGATCTCCACACCCTCGCGGATGATGGCGCCCGGCTCGACTCTGGCATGGAGGTTTTTCACGTCCAGCATGGGAATGGCGGAATTGACGCTGCTGTTTTCCACGCGCAGCGCGGAGATCCTGTCCGCGTTTGCCGTGAGCTGCGGCTCCAGGACCTTCCAGTCGCCAAACAGAATTTTCAGGCCGTTTCCGCCGCAGAAGACCTGGACGTTTTCAAATTCGCAGGGCGAAGTTTCCTGCAAAATGACCTGCACCGGCGTTTTCTTCTCCGCCGTGCGGATCAGTTCAATGATCTCATATGCTTCCATGGTTACCTCCCGGTACGCTTGCTGCGCATCATCTCACGCCAATCCAGGTCGCCGCGCTGCAGCCCCAGGATCAGCATCTCCGCAGAGGCCAGATTGGTGGCCACGGGGACGTTGTGGGTGTCGCAGAGGTGGATGGTCTGGACGATTTGCTGGTCCTCCCAGGGGTCAATGCTGTTGGGGTCGGTGAACATCAGGACCAGGTCGATCTCGTTGTAGGCGATGCGGGCGTCTACCTGCTGGTGGCCGCCCTGGTTGTGGGACAGAAACAGGGTCATGGGCAGACCGGTGGCCTCAGCGACCAGACGGCCGGTGGTGGCGGTGGCGGAAAGGTTATGCTTGGCCAGCACGCTCTTGTATGCCGTGCAGAACTGGACCATAAGCTCCTTTTTCTTATCATGAGCCATAAGTGTAATGTTCATCGTATCACCTCGTTAGAGTTTCATCAAAGGGGTAGGCACCCCGCGCAGTCGTCTTGAGATCCGCAGACAGGCTTCCGCAGCGCCGCCGTTGGTGGACAGGATCAGCGGCGCACCGTAAGCGGCGGCAAGCATCACGTCCGTGTCCTCGGGCACCAGGCCCAGCAGAGGCAGGCCAACGTCGTCCATAATGTCGTCCACCGTCAGCTCCATTTTGGAGAACATCCGCGGCGCGCAGCGGTTGACGATCAATTGCAGCGTCTCCTTGCCGTCCAGGATCAGCAGGTCCGCCGCACAGCCGGCGTCGCGCATGGAGGCCGGATCCGGGGTGGAGATGACCAGACAGCGGTCGGCGAACCGGGTCGCCAGACGGAAACCGGCGCCGATGCCGGCAGGCGCGTCGATAAGGCAGAAGTCAAAGTCCCTGCGGGCCTGATCCAGCAGCTCCCGGAAGCCGTCGGCGCTGATGAGGTCCTCGTTCTCCCGCACGGGAGCCGTCAGAAGGAACAGCCCCGGAAACTGGGGATGCTCTGCGGCGTCAGAGAGGTTGCAGTGGCCGTGGAGAACGTCGGTGAAGGCGGCCAGCGGCAGCTCCGCCATTCCCAAAGCGATATCCAGATTGCGAAGGCCGATGTCTGCGTCGATGCACAGCACCCGCTTGCCGTCGACGGCCAGACAGGTGGCCACCGCCGCACAGATGGTGGTTTTTCCTGTGCCGCCCTTGCCGGAGATGACCGAGATCACCTCGCCCATGGCTGCTCCCTCCTTTGCTGAAAAGACTTCCTGAAAATTCCCGGAAGCCGGGAAATTTTACTTTCTGCCCATAGTATACCGTATCTTTCCGCTGATTTCAACAGCGAATTTGGTCATTTTGCCGAAATCATCCAAGCGGCTGCTGCTGGAAGCAATGGAGGATGTCCCCACTTGACATTTCAGCGGCTTTATGGCAGAATGAATTTATAAAAAACCCCTTTTGTGGGCAGATTTGAGGAGGTGGACCTTATGCCCCCTATGGAGTGGATCTGGCTGGCGGCACTGGTGCTGTTCGCCATTGTGGAGGCTTCCACAGCGACACTGGTTTCGGTTTGGTTCATTGGCGGCGCTCTGACGGCAATGATCGCCGCGCTGCTGAACGGCCCGCTGTGGCTGCAGATCGTGCTGTTTTTCGGCGTTTCGGCGGCAATGCTGCTGCTTGTGCGCCCGCTGGCCAAGAAGTATCTTGTCCCACGCACGGAAAAGACTAACGCTCAGAGCATCATCGGAAAGACCGCTGTGGTCACGCAAAAGGTCGATAATCTGCGGGGCGAGGGCGCGGTGAAGATCGGCGGCGTGGAATGGTCCGCCCGCAGCACCGATGGCGAACCCATTGCCGACGGCGCAGTTGTCCGCGTCGTGAAAATCGAAGGCGTGAAAGCCTGTGTGGAGCTTGTAAAGGAGGAAGTCAAATGAGCGAATTCTGGAGCAATAATTCCGCAGTGATCCTGATCATTGCCGCAGTCGTCATCCTGTTTATTATCATCATCAAAAATATTTCCGTTGTTCAGCAGTCCCGTGCCTACGTCATCGAACGCCTGGGCGCCTTCTCCGCTGTCTGGGAGGTGGGCATCCACTTCAAGATCCCCTTCATCGAGCGCATCGCCAAGCGCGTCAGCCTGAAGGAGCAGGTTCTGGATTATCCGCCCCAGCCGGTCATCACCAAGGACAACGTCACCATGCAGATCGACACGGTGGTCTATTTCCAGATCACCGACCCCAAGCTCTATACCTACGGTGTGGAGCAGCCCATGATGGCCATGGAGAACCTCACCGCCACCACCCTGCGTAACATCATCGGCGACCTGGAGCTGGACCAGACCCTGACCTCCCGCGACCTCATCAACACCAATATGCGGGCCATTCTGGACGAGGCCACGGACCCCTGGGGCATTAAGGTCACCCGCGTGGAGCTGAAGAATATCCTGCCGCCTCAGGACATTCAGAACTCCATGGAGAAGCAGATGAAGGCCGAACGTGACCGCCGTCAGGCGATCCTGCAGGCAGAGGGTACGAAGCACTCCCAGATTCTTGTGGCAGAGGGCGAAAAGGAATCCGCCATTCTGCGGGCCGACGCAGAAAAGCAGTCTGCCATTCTCCGGGCACAGGGCCAGGCGGAAGCCATCCTGGCCGTGCAGAAGGCCACGGCGGAATCCCTGCGGCTGCTGAACGAGGCCTGTCCCAACGATCAGGTCATCAAGCTCAAGGCGCTGGAAGCCATGCAAAAGGTTGCCGACGGCAAGGCGACGAAGATCATCATCCCGTCGGAGTTGCAGGGTCTGGCCGGCATGGCGACGGGTTTGGTGGAGAGCGTCAAGGAGCCGAAGCAGTAAATGCGCCGCCACAACGATAACCGTATGCGTCCCATCTGGTATCTGCTGGGTGCGTTGCTGCTGTTTGCCTCTATCCTGACCGTGATGCTCCTGCTCTTTCCCGAGCTGGCATAGACCCCTGATACCTGTGCAGGCACACTGAAAACCGCATAGAAATTCCCCGCAAAAGGTGACTGTTCGCACCCTTTGCGGGGAATTTTGTGTGTTTTGTTTTTGTGGGTTAGC
>CALZCW010000016.1 GCA_945635805.1 uncultured Clostridia bacterium | reverse complement strand
AACCTGGGCTATTATCTGGGCCTCTACCAGACCTGGTCGTCCTATACCCCCGAGGACGAGGGCATTTTCCTGGCCTACACCTCCGTCTACGGCAACACGAAAAAAGCCGTGGAGCTGCTGGCCGAAAAGCTGAAGGCCAAGCACTGCCCCAAGGTCACCGTCTGCGACCTGGCGCGGGAGGACATGGCCGAGGCGGTGGAAGACGCCTTCCGCTACAGCAAGCTGGTTCTGGCCACCACCACCTACAACGCGGAGATCTTCCCCTATATGCGCCAGTTCATCGAGCATCTGACGGAGCGGAATTATCAAAACCGCACCGTCGCCCTGATAGAGAACGGCTCCTGGGCGCCCCAGGCAGCCAAGGTCATGCGCACGATGCTGGAAAAGAGCAAGAACCTGACCTTTGCCGAAAACACCGTCACCATCAAATCCGCCCTGGACGAGACCTCCAAGGCACAGCTCGATGCTCTGGCTGACGAGCTGTGCGGCGAATACCTGGCGCAGAACGAGGACACCGCTGACAAAAACGACCTGACCGCCCTGTTCAACATCGGCTACGGTCTCTATGTGGTCACCTCCAACGACGGCAAAAAGGACAACGGTCTCATCGTCAACACCGTCAGCCAGTTGACCAACACCCCCAACCGGGTGGCCGTCACCATCAACAAGGCCAACTACTCCCACCACGTCATCAAGCAGACCGGAAAAATGAACGTCAACTGTCTGTCCGTGGAGGCTCCCTTCTCGGTGTTCCAGAACTTCGGCTTCCAGAGCGGCAGAACGGTGGACAAATTTGCCGACTGCACGCCTCTGCGTTCGGACAACGGTCTGGCCTTCCTTCCCAAGTATATCAATTCCTTCCTGTCTCTCAAGGTGGAGCAGTATGTGGATCTGGACACCCACGGAATGTTCATCTGCAGCGTCACCGAGGCGCGGGTCATCTCCAAGGCCGAAACCATGACCTACACCTATTATCAGAAGAACGTCAAGCCCAAGCCCGAGACCCAGGGCAAAAAAGGCTGGGTCTGCAAGGTCTGCGGCTATGTCTACGAGGGCGAGACCCTGCCGGAGGACTTTATCTGTCCGTTGTGCAAGCACGGTGCCGCAGATTTTGAGCCGATCCAATAAGCACTGTCTTTTCCTTTCATATCAAATCAAACCAAAAAAGACACCGGGCGCCCCAAAGCGGGACGTTCGGTGTCTCTTTTGCACTATTTCGCTGATTCTGCCGCGTTTATATCTCCATAATGACCGGCAGGATCATGGGATTGCGCTTGGTGTTTTTGAACAGGTACTGGCTCAGATCGTTCTTGATGGTGGATTTGATGGTGGCCCAGTCGGAGATGTTCCGTGCGCGGCAGACCTCCAGGGAGTGGCTGGCGATCATGCGCATGGCCTCCATCAAATCCTCGTTGTCCTTGGTGTAGACAAAGCCACGGGTGATAATATCCGGGCCGGACAGCACGGAGCCGTCCTCGCTGGAAAGGTTGACGCAGACCACGATCATGCCGTCCTGGGCCAGATGCTTGCGGTCCCGCAGGACCACGCTGCCCACGTCGCCCACGCCGGTGCCGTCTACCAGGATCTTACCCGCAGGCACGGTGTCACCCAAGCGGCAGGTCTTGTGGGTGCAGTCGATGACCCGGCCGATGTCGCCGATCAGGATATTCTTCGGACTCATGCCCATCTGCCGCGCCAGAGCGGCGTGCTTCTGCAGATGGCGCTGCTCACCGTGAACGGGGATAAAGTAGCGGGGCTTGGTCAGGGCGTGGATGATCTTCAGCTCCTCGCAGCAGGCGTGGCCCGAGACGTGCAGGCCCTCCAGCTTGTCGTAGATCACGTCGGCGCCCTTGCGGTAAAGCTCGTTGATGATGCGGGAGACGGCCTTTTCATTGCCGGGAATGGCGGAAGCGGAAATGATGACCTTATCGCCGGGCTGGATCTCCACCTGACGGTGGCTGGAGAAGGCCATGCGGTACAGGGCGGACATATTTTCGCCCTGAGAGCCGGTGGAGACGATGACGACCTTGTCCTTGGGCAGGGATTTGATCTGGTTGATGTCCACCAGCGTTCCCTCGGGGATGTGGAGATAGCCCAGTTCCGTGGCCACCTTCAGGATGTTTTCCATGCTGCGGCCCGTGACGGCGACCTTGCGCCCGTGGCGCTGGGCAATGGCCAGGACCGCCTGGATGCGGTGCATATTGGAGGCGAAGGTGGTGACGATGATGCGGCTTTTGCAGCCCTTGAAGTGGCGGTCCAGACCGTCGGCGACGACGGATTCCGACGGAGTATAGCCCTGGCGCTCGACGTTGGTGGAGTCCATCAGCAGGGCATAGACGCCCTCCTTGCCCAGGTTGCCGAAGCGCCCCAGGTCGGTCATGCCGTCCTCCGCCGTCGGATCGATCTTAAAGTCGCCGGTCATGACCACGGTACCCACCGGCGTCTTGATGGCAAAGGCCACCGCGTCGGCAATGGAGTGGTTGACGTGGATGAATTCCACGGTAAAGCAGCCGGCCTTGACGATGTCGCCGGGCTTGTGGGTGACGAGCTGGGTCTTGGCCACCATGTCATGCTCCTCCAGCTTGAGCTTGATGAGGCCCAGCGTCAGAGGCGTGGCGTGGACGGGGGCGTTGACCGCCTGCAAAACGTAGGGCAGGGCGCCGATGTGGTCCTCATGGCCGTGGGTGATGAAGAAGCCGCGCAGCTTCTTCTGGTTTTTCGCAAGATAGGTAACGTCGGGAATGACCAGGTCAACGCCGTACATATCGTCCTCGGGGAAGCCGAGGCCGCAGTCCACCACGATCATATCCTTTCCGTACTCCAGGACGGTCATGTTCTTGCCGATCTCATTCAGACCGCCCAGAGGAATAATTTTCAGTTTATCTGCCAATATTTGACAACTCCTTTGTTGGTTTCTTGTTATGTATTCGCCTGCGGTGCAGGCTGTGAGGCGGAGGCTTCCGCCATTGTCATTCCGTTTTTAAGCCGACGCGCGTCGGCAAAAACGCAAAGTCCGTAGGGTGCGCGGCGCTCCCACGGGAGGCATTGTAGAATTGCCCGTTTGATTTCGTCTTCCTTGCTTTTCGCCCGTTTCTTAAGGAGTATGTACGGGCAGCGGTTTATCCCCCTCGGGCGAAAAGCTATATCTCCACAAATAGGATTATACCACAAAATTTCCCTGAAGTATACAGTTTTTTGAAAATGGGCACACTTCCTGCGGAAAAATTCGAGAAAAGCGGTGGAAAAATCCTGCCGTGTGTGTTACAATAAAATGAACTAAAATGCACTCTGCAAGAATCCAAAGACGGCGCAAAGAGAGGTGTCCTCCTTGAATAAAAAATTCCGAAAGCTGACCCAGCCCGGTATGGCTGCCTACTTCGTGGTCATGGGTCTGTTCTGCATCGCCGCCCTGGTGCTGGAGCAGCTTTACCTGGCCATTGGCGAAGCCGTTGTAACCCTGCTTCTGCTGGCAGGCTACCAGTGGGCCAACCTGCGCCGCCGCCGTGCGCTGCACGAATACGTCCAGTCCACTAACGAGATGATGCGCCGCGCCTCGGACAGCGAGGTTCCCTTCCCCGTGGCGCTGATTCAGCTCAATGAGGACGAGCTGGTCTGGTACAACAAGCCCTTCGCCGAGCTGACCGGCGTCCGGGACAGCCTCTCTGCCCAGCGCATTTTTGAAATTCTGCCCGGCTTCTCCACCGATTGGCTGCGGGCGGGGAAAACCGAGTGTCCCGACGAGCTGCGCTATCGGGGCCGCAGGTTCCATATCACCGGTTCCCTGCTTCCCACCACGGAAAAATCCGGCGGTGTCATGGGAATGATCTACCTGCAGGATCTGACGGAGCTGCTGCAGATCCGTGATGAGTATATCCGTTCCCGTCCAATGGTATCCATCGTTCTGGTAGACAACTACGACGAACTGACCAACAATCTGCCCGACGCGGTCATTTCCAGTCTCAACGCGGAGATCAACACCAAGATCGGCGAGTGGGCAGACCGCTACGGCGGCCTTCTGCGCAAGCTGGAACGCAACCGCTATCTGCTGCTCTTTGAAGCCAAGGATCTGGCTGGCATGGCCGAGGACAAGTTCGCCCTGCTGGAAGCCATGCGCAGTACCACCAACCCGGCAGGCATTGCTGCCACCGTGTCCATCGGCATCGGCAAGGACGGTGTAGACTTCCGCGAGGATTACAATTTTGCCGCTCTGGCCATCGAAATGGCCCTGTCCCGCGGCGGCGACCAGGCCGTCATCAAGGACCGTTACGACTTTACCTTCTTCGGCGGCCGCAACAAAACCACCGAGCGCCGCACCAAGGTCAAATCCCGTGTCATGGCCTCCTCCCTGTCTGAGCTGATCGTGCAGTCCGGGCGGGTCTTCGTCATGGGCCACAAAATGGCCGATCTGGACGCCGTGGGCGCTGCTGCCGGCATCTGCTGCCTGTGCCGCAAGAAGGGCAAGAAGGTCAACATCGTCATCGACCCGGAGCTCAACGCGGCAGAGTCCCTGCTGTCCGTGCTGCGGGATATGCCCGAATACGCCGACTGCTTCATGACCGGCCAGGACGCCCTCCTGGCGGCGGATGCCAAGAGTCTGCTCATCGTGGTGGACACCAACCGTCCCGACCAGGTGGAGTGCAAGCCCCTGCTGGAATCCCTGCGCCGCGTCGTGGTCATTGACCATCACCGCCGCGCCGCCGACTACATCGAGCAGCCGGTCCTCAACCTCCACGAGCCCTTTGCCTCTTCCGCTTCCGAACTGGTGACGGAGCTGCTGCAATACTCCGTGGATGCCTCCGACATCCTCAACGGCGAGGCTGCCGCGCTGCTGGCCGGTATTGTGCTGGATACCAAGAACTTTGGTATCCGCACCTCCAGCCGGACCTTTGAGGCCGCCGCTTTCCTGCGCCGCATCGGCGCCGACACGGTGGCGGTAAAGAAGCTCTTCCAGAACGATCTGCCCTCCACGGTGGCCCGCTACAAGATCATCCAGAACGCCCGGCTCTACCGCGGAAAGATCGCCATTGCGGCCCTGGACTACACCGCCACCCGCACCATTGCCGCCCAGGCAGCCGATGAGCTGCTGAATATCTCCGGCATCGAGACCTCCTTCGTCCTCTATCCCCAGGATACGCAGACCATCATCTCCGCCCGTTCCATCGGCGAGGCCAACGTCCAAGTCATCCTGGAGCCTCTGGGCGGCGGCGGCAACGCTGCCACTGCCGGCGCACAGGTCAAGAACAAAAATGTGGCAGTCACCCTGGACGAACTGATCAAATCCATAGATAAATTTTTTGAACCCTGACCCGTGGGGAAAGGGCGGCAGCCTGACGCAGAGGCGCAGTGTCGCTTTGCTTCCCGAAACGGCAGAGAAACGGAGGGAATTACCATGAAAGTGATCCTGCAGCAGGACATCAAAGGCAAGGGCAAGCGCGGACAGATGATCGAAGTGTCCGACGGCTACGCCCGCAATTACATGCTGCCGCGGAAGCTGGCTGTGGAGGCCACCGCGGACAACGTCAACACCATGCGCATGACCGACAAGGCCAACCAGGAGCGCCGTCAGAAGGAACGGGAGGAGGCCTTCGCTTTCTCCAATCGCATGAAGGACATGGTGGTCGTGGTTCGTGCCAAGGGCGGCGGCGCAGGCCGTCTCTTCGGCTCCGTCACCACTCAGGAGATCGCCGACGCCATCAAGGCCCAGGAGGGCATCGACATCGACAAGCGGAAGATCGTCCTGGACGGACAGATCAAGACCGTCGGCGATTACAAGGTCAAGGTCAAGCTGGGCTATGAGATCACCGCCGAGCTGAAGCTCCGCGTGGAAGAGTTATAAGAATCCCAGAACACAAAGAGAAAAAGGCAGGTGCTCCCAATGGAAGACATCCTGGGCCGTCAGGCGCCCCACTCCTTAGAGGCGGAGCAGTCCGTCCTCGGCTCCATTCTCATCGACAGCCGTTGTGTCAACGACGTCATCGGGCTGGTCCGCCCGGAGGATTTTTATCTGCAGACCAACCGCGACATTTTTGAGACCATCTACGAGATGTTCAGCTACTCCCAGGTCATCGACCCGGTGACGGTGCTGGACAAGATGCGCGAGCGGGGCGTTTACGACGAGCAGAGCTCCACCAAATACATCATGGAGCTTATGGAGATCACGCCCACCGCCGCCAACGCCAAGCAGTACGCCCAGATCGTCCATGACAGGGCGCTGCTGCGCAATCTGTCGGAGGCGGCGACGGACATCATCAACACCGTCTATGAGGGTACCGGCAGCGCTCAGGATATGCTGGAAGCCGCCGAAAAGAAGATTTACGCCCTGCGCCGGGGCAACACCAACGAGTCTCTGGAGCACGTGGGCACCATTTTGCTCAAGGTCTTTGACCGTCTCACAGAGCTGAGCGAGTCCGGCAGCGAGATCTCCGGCATTTCCACCGGTCTGCGGGATCTGGACAAATTCATCAGCGGCCTGAACAAGACGGATCTGATGCTTCTGGCCGCCCGTCCGGGCATGGGTAAGACCTCCATGGCACTGAATATCGCCCTGAGCGTGGCAAAAAAATACCCCAAGCGCACTGTGGCGTTCTTCTCTCTGGAGATGTCCAAGCAGCAGCTTGTGACCCGTTTGATCTCCAACGAGAGCTTTATCGACAATAAAAAACTCACCACCGGCCGTCTGACCGTGGACGAGTGGAGCAAAATCGGCATTGCCTCGGCGGCTCTGTCCCAGACCGATCT
This sequence comes from uncultured Clostridia bacterium, assembly GCA_945635805.1. Lineage (GTDB taxonomy): Bacteria > Bacillota > Clostridia > Oscillospirales > Oscillospiraceae > JAZOXB01. Next base: position 3,061 of record CALZCW010000016.1, on the reverse strand, counting down.
GCGGGTGGACGACAACCCCTCCATCACCGTGGCGGAGATGAACGCCAAGTGCCGCCGTATCGACGATCTGGCGCTTGTCGTGATTGACTATCTCCAGCTCATGACCTCCTCCGGTGCAAAAAACACCTACGGCGGCGAAAACCGCCAGCAGGTGGTTTCCGACATCTCCCGCTCCCTGAAGATCATGGCCAAGGAGCTGAACGTGCCTGTTCTGTGCCTGTCCCAGCTCTCCCGTGCCAATGAGGGCCGTCAGGACAAGCGCCCCATGCTGTCGGACCTGCGTGAATCCGGCGCCATCGAGCAGGACGCCGACGAGGTTCTGTTCCTCTACCGCGAGGATTATTATAACAAGGATACCGAGAAGCAGAACGTGGCCGAGTGCATCGTGGCGAAGAACCGCCACGGTGAGACCGGCACCGTCGAGCTGCAGTGGCTGCCGCAGTTCACCACCTTTGCAGACCGGGAGTGGCGGCACAATGAAGGCTGAGGTTCTTTCCCGCTGCCGCCGTGACGGACTGTTCTCCGGCGGCGGCCGGGTGGTCTGCGCGGTGTCCGGCGGTGCAGACTCCATGGCCATGCTGTGGTGTCTGTATTCTTTACGGGAGGCCCTGGGCATCACCGTTTCCGCCGCCCATTTCAACCACTGCCTGCGGGGCGCCGAGTCAGAGCAGGACGAGGCCTTTATCCGCGGCTTCTGCGCCGTCCACGGCATTGAACTGACCGTGGGGCGCGGCGACGTGGCCGCCTTTGCCACCGAGAGCGGCAGGAGCCTGGAGGACGCGGCGCGGATCAAGCGCTATGAATTTCTGGAAAGCCTGCCCTGCGACTGGCTGGCCACCGCCCACACCGCCGACGACAACGCGGAAACGGTGCTGCTGCATCTTCTGCGGGGCAGCGGGCTGCGGGGCCTGTGCGGAATCCCGCCTGTGCGCGGGAAGCTGGTCCGTCCTCTCCTGGGCGTGACCCGACAGGAGGTCATCGCCTTTTTGCAGGCGGAGGACATTCCCTGGCGGGAGGACTCCACCAATATGGAGGACGGCTGCCTGCGCAACCGGCTGCGGCATCATGTGCTGCCTCTTTTGAAGCAGGAGACGCCGGACCTTTCTCAAAAGCTGCTGCGCCAGTCGGAGCTGCTGCGGGGAGACGACGCTTTTCTGGAAGAAGCGGCACAGACCCTGTGTCAAAGGGCCGACGCGCCGGACAGCTACCGGATCCCTCCCCTGCTGAGCGCTCCCGACGCGCTGCAAAAACGCGCCCTGCGACTGATCCTGCGGCGCTATTTGCCTCAGGACGTTTCTCTGGCCCATATTGAGGCTCTGCAGGCCCTTCTGCGGTCGGAGCGTCCCTCGGCGCAGCTTTCCCTCCCCGGAGGGCTGACCGTCCGCCGCCGCTATGACGCCTTCACCGTTTCGGCGGAGGAACCGCCGAAGCTGCACAAAACGCCCCTCCTGCTGCCCGGTGTGACGGAGCTGCCGGAGCTGGGCCTCCGCATCACCTGTGAACTCACGGAGAAATGCGAAAAAACTGAAAATACCCCATTTCATTTTGCCATAAAATATGGTATAATCAGCGGCAGTCAACTTTTTGCCCGTTCCCGTGAAAGCGGCGACGTTCTGACTCTGAAAAACGGCCATACAAAATCTCTGAAGCGCCTGTTCATTGACCGGAAAATTCCCCTCGCCGAGCGGCAGCGTCTGGCGGTCATCACCGCAGGAGATACGGTCCTGGCCGTGGCGGGGCTTTGCGTCAACCACCTTGTTTTGGCACAGGAGGGCGAGCGGGCAGCCGTCTTCCGGATAGAGAAAGAAGGATAATTCATGCTGCAGGACATTGAGCGCGTATTGTTGGCCCAGGAAGAGATCGCCGCCCATGTGGCGCAGTTGGCTGCCCGGCTGACGGCGGACTATGCGGAAAAGGACCCGGTGCTCATCTGCGTTTTGAAAGGCGCGGTGAATTTTTTCAAGGATCTGGTCGTGCAGCTCCCCTTCCACTGCGAATATGAATTCGTGGTCGCCTCCTCCTACGGCGGCGGAACGCAGACCAGCGGCACCGTACAGCTTCGCAAGGACGTGTTCACCGACCTGCGCGGACGCCATGTGGTAGTGGTCGAGGACATTCTGGACACCGGTCTGACCCTGGATTTTCTGGTGGCTCACCTGAAAACCAAGGAGCCTGCCTCTCTGAAGGTCTGCGCACTGCTGGATAAGCCGTCGCGGCGGCGGGTGGCGCTGCAGGCCGATTATGTCGGTGTCACCATCCCCAACGAATTTGTGGTGGGCTACGGGCTGGACTACAATGAGCACTACCGCAATCTGCCCTTTATCGGCATCCTGAAGCCCGAGGTCTACTCTCATCCGTAGGGAGCCGGCACGACCGCTTCATTAAAGTATAAGGAGAATCATTTTGAACAATCCGTCCAGACGAGCAAATATTCTGATCTATATCATCCTGTTTGCCGCGGCCATGCTGCTGCTTTTGGGTCTGTTTGGCGGCGACAGCCTCCCCGAAGTCGACTACGCCGAGATGCGCACCCTGTTTTTGAGCGGCGAGATCACCTCTTTTGAGTGGGACAACGGCGTTTTGACCATGGAGCTGAAAAAGGACAACTCCCTGGGGCTGGAAAAGGTCTGCCACGAACTGGCCGATCTGGATATGTTCCGGGAGGACCTGCACGAGGTCTATGAGCAGCAATATGCCGACGGGACCCTGAAGGACTACAATTTTGTGCCTCTGGAGCCGACCCCCTGGTATCTTCAGATCCTGCCCTACGTGCTGATTCTGGTCGTCACCATTGCCGTCATGTTCTTCCTCACCGCCCGTGCCAACGGCGGCAACGGCGCCATGAAATTCGGCAAGGCCAATATCCGTGTCGGCCCCGGTGAAAACAAGGTCACCTTTGCCGACGTGGCAGGCGCTGAGGAGGAAAAGGCCGAGCTGCAGGAGATCGTGGATTTTCTCCGCAACCCGCAGAAATACCGCGCCATCGGCGCGAAGATCCCCAAGGGCGTCCTGCTGGTCGGCCCTCCGGGCACCGGCAAGACCCTGATCGCCAAGGCCGTCG
>CALZCW010000015.1 GCA_945635805.1 uncultured Clostridia bacterium | reverse complement strand
TCCCGCCGCCTGCCTCCATGGTCTTCCGGTCGCCGACGGCGTATTCGTTCTCCTGCCTGAGCCAGTCGGCCCAGACCTCCTCATTGGACTCCATCTCCTCCACGGAGATCACCTCCGCCTGTCTGCTTTGAGAGACGATATGCTGCCAATAGGCCGTGTCGTGAAGATAGTCCAACTGTTCCGGCGTCCAGGAACGCAGCAGCTCCGGCGGCAGATTGTCATGGCAGTCGCGCTTCATGCCCGGGATTGCGATGTAAAGATACCCGCCCTTTTTGACGAAGGGCAGCAGCTTGCTGTCGAGAAACGCCGGATCCCGCCCGAAATAGTTGTAGGAATCGGTGCTGATGACCGCGTCGAAGAATTCCTCCGGGAAAGGCAGCGCCGTCGCGTCGGCCTTGACCGGGATGATCCTGTCGTCGGGAACGCCCATTTGCCGGAAAAAGCGGCGGTTTTCCTCCGGATCGCTCCAGAGGTCGGCGGCATAGACCGTGAAGCCGTATTCCCTGGCCAGGAACACGGAGGTCAGACCTTGCCCGCTGCCAAGATCGCAGACCGTCGCGCCCGCCGGTATTTTGTGATCCAGAAGCAGTTCTTCCTCCAGCTTGACCGGATTCGGTCCCATGATCTTGCTCATCAGCTCCGGTGTGTCATATTTCTGACTGCGTGGGTATTTCATTGTTTTTCCTCCAATTCCGCAAAAAATCGGTCAATCTGCCCATGGGCTGCCCTGCGCACGGCAGCCGTGTCCTCTGCGCCGTCATATACGGCATAAAAGAGGAACATAGGCCCGTAAAACTCTGCCGCAAGGGCAGATGCCTCCTGCTGTTCCTTTCCCAACGCCTGGGCAAAAAGATCCGTCATGTAGCCCAAGGGTCCGGCGGCAAGATACTGCTGATACAGCCCGGACATCTCCTCACTTCGGAATTGCTCCAGGGTCAGCAGCCTGCGAAAACAGGCGGCAAATTCATCCTCCGTCCAGTAGTCGAACTGGGCCTTGCTGTAGCGGCAGGCGGCCTCCATGGTGGTTTTCCCGTAGACCTCCGGCATATTCTCCAGCGTATCCTCCGGCATCTCCTGCTCTTTGGCACGAGCGGCGTCCAATTCCTCCATGCGCATGACAATGTGGTCAAAAATGTCGCGCTTATTCTGATAGTGCTTATAGAGCGCCGCTTTCGTCATGCCCAACGCGCCGGCAATCGCCCCGGTAGAGGTCGCCTCGTAGCCGTCACGGGCAAACAGACGCAGCGCCGTCAGCAGAATATCCTCCCTGGTCTTTCCCATGGCATTTCCTCCAACGCAAAAAGTTAACGACCGTTTACTTTTTGATTATAGTAAACGGTCGTTAACTTGTCAAGGGTTTTCATATAATTTGCTGAAAGGTCGCCCGGTATGTTCCAATAATCAGAATATTCCCGCATTGCCGGACGCCTTTCCGCCTGTATGTTTAACCGCCGAAGCCGAAGCCCCAGGGGAAGCCTCCCTGATACTCCTGCTGGCTGCTCGGTTCCTCGTCCTGGGCAAGGGCAGATTGGGTCTGCTCCCCGACAGTCACCGTGATCTCCAGAATCTGACCCTGGCGGTAGACGGAAAGGACCAGATTGTCGCCCGGCTCACAGGCGCTCACCGCGTCGGAAAGACCCGTTCTGTCAGTGATCTCTTCGCCGTTGGCCGAAGTAATGATGTCATTTTCCTGCAATCCGGCCGCTTCCGCAGGGCTTTCCTTGGAAACGCTGACAATGGCAGCGCCTTGGGGCAGGCCGTAGCGCTGGGTCTCCGTGCTGACATCCGTAACAGTCACGCCGATATAGGGCTTGGTGATATAGCCGTCCTCGATGATGTCCTCCACGATGCCTTTGATGTGGTTGATGGGGATGGCGAAGCCGATGTTGTCAATGGAAGCCGTGGAGCTGGAGCCGGAATACTTGGCGTTGGTAATGCCAATGACCTCGCCGTACATATTGAACAACGGACCGCCGGAGTTGCCGGAGTTGATGGCACAGTCGGTCTGGATCAGATCCATGGTCAAGTTGCCCGAGAGGGTGACCTCCCGGTCCAGGGCGCTGACGGCGCCTGAAGTCAGAGAGAAGGTCAACTCGCCCAGGGGATTGCCGATGGCAATGACGCTGTCGCCCACGTTCAGGTTGTCGGAGTCGCCCAGGATCACGGGAGGCAGATTCTCGGCATCAACCTTCAGGACCGCGATATCGTTGCTCTGGTCATAGCCAATGAGAGCGGCATTGTAGGTGGTACCGTCATAAAGGGCAACGGTGATGGAATCGGAGTCCTCAATGACGTGGTAGTTGGTCAGGATATAGCCGTCGGAGGTGAGGATCAGGCCGGAGCCGGAAGCTGCCGAAGTGGTCTGATAGCCCCAGAAGTTGGTGGTGATGGAGGTGGTGATGCCAACGGTGGAATTGACGTTAGCGGCATAGACCTCAGCCGCCGTCAGTTCCTTGCTGGTGTCGATGTGGGCAATGTCGATGACAGCGTTTTCCCGGACGCCCTCCAGAATCGTGGAGGTCTTTATTTCGCTGCTCTCGGCCCCGGAATTCAGGAAGCTGCCGCCAAATCCTGCCAGGCCGCCTACCAGGGCGCAGACCAGGATCAGCGCCACCGTCCGCAGGCCCTTGTGCTTTTTCTTCGGTTTTTTCTGCTGCGGTTCGACCGGTGTGTAGACCGGACCCGATGGGCCATAGGAGGGCTCGGTGTAGGTGGGGCCGGTGTAGACAGGCCCTGTATAGTAACTGGGCTGCTGAGGCCATGCCGACGTGTTTTCCGGCTGCTGGGGTCCCGCCGGTGTATTCTGCGGCTGCTTCACATTCTGCGGCTGCTGTGTATTCTCCGGCTGCACCGGATATTCAAAATTCTGTTCCATGAGAGAAACCGTCCTTTCGGATAGATTTGATTTATGCTTTGAGTATAGTCCCCCATGCTGAAGTGAAGTTGAAAAAAACATTAACTTTTTCTGAACTTGTCTTTTTCCGACGCATTTTTTCGCCGTACACGGCAGGCCAATACCAAGGGCAGCTATAAAAATGACACATTTCTTTGGAAAAACGCTCTATCCATTCTGCAAAGAATGGATTATAATGATGACAGACAAGAGGAATTTGCGTGGGAATGGGTCCCCATCCGTATCAAGGTATTATAAGGAGGTCTGTGGATATGGAGGTCAGTATTCGGAAGTGGCAATTGTCAGACGCAAAAGACCTGGCTGCTGCTCTGTCCAACAGGAATATTCTGAACAATCTCCGTGACGGTATTCCCTATCCCTACACAGAGCGCGACGCGCAGGACTATATTTCTTCCATGCTTTCCGCCGACGAAAACGATACCTTCGCCTTTGCGGTGCTGTGTGACGGCAAGGTGGTCGGCAGCATCGGTGCCTTTCGCCAGGGCAACATCCACAGCCGCACCGCCGAACTGGGATATTATCTGGCGGAAGAATACTGGGGCCGTGGCATTATGACCGAAGCCGTCCGGCAGCTCTGCGCCCACCTGTTCACGGCCACCGACCTTCTCCGCATCTACGCCGAGCCGTTTTCCTATAACAGCGGCTCCTGCCGGGTGCTGGAAAAGGCAGGATTCCGGTACGAAGGGACCTTAAAAAACAACGCGTTCAAAAACGGCAAGCTGCTGGATATGAAGCTGTATGCCCTGACGCGGGAGCCTGCGCCCTTTGCCGTCAAACTGTTCTCGCCGGAGGAGCACCCGGAGGCCCTCTCCCTGATCTGGGAGGTGTTCTCCCAGTTTGAGGCGCCGGTGTATCCCGAGGAAGGTATCCGGGAATTCCGGTCGACGCTGGAGAACCGTGAAAGGCTCCGCGCCATGCGGTTTTACGGAGCCTTTGAAAACGGTGAGCTTGTGGGCGTGCTGGCCATGCGGAAGCCGCAGCACATCAGCTTCTTTTTCGTGCGGGCGGACCGTCACCGCAGAGGCATCGGCCGCAGACTCCTTGAAGCCATGAAGGCCGATTATGCTATACAGGAATTCACCGTCAATTCCGCTCCCTGCGCGGTAGAGGTCTACCGCCATCTGGGCTTTGCCGAAACAGGCCCGGAGCAGACCATCAACGGCATCCGCTTTACGCCCATGGCATATCATGGGTAGGGCTGCACCAGCGGTATCCCGGCCTATCTCACAATTATCGCCCGGAATCCGGTGCAGTTCTGAACGAAAGTGAATACAAACGGAGGAATTCACATGAAACCCACTGCCATCGTATATACATCCAACACCGGCTATACCGCCGAATATGCCCGTCTGCTGGGGCAAGGGACCGGGCTGCCGTTCTATGCACTTTCTGAGGCATCCGGGAAGCTGAACAGCGGAGAAGCCATCGTCTATCTGGGCTGGCTCATGGCCGGAAAAGTCCAGGGCTATGGGAAAGCCGCAAAGCGTTATTCCATATGTGCCGTCTGCGGCGTGGGCATGGGTGAAACAGGTTCTCAATTGGAGGACGTGCGCAAGGCAAACGCCCTTCCGGCCGGTCTGCCGCTTTTCACCCTACAGGGCGGTTTTGACATGACGAAGCTCCGCGGAATCTACAAATTCATGATGACCGTCATAGCAAAGACCACGGGAAAGCGTCTTGCCGTGAAAGCGGACCGCACTGCCGAAGAGGACCGTATGCTGGAGCTTCTGACCCACGGCGGCAGCTGCGTCCGGGAGGAGCATCTGAAAGACGTCCTGGCCTGGTATGAAAGCGTATAGCACGCAGAATTGAATAAACCCGCGTCCCGCAGAACAAAACCTCTGCGGTACGCGGGTTTTTTATTACAAAACGATGCGGAACAGGATGTCCTCGCCGTTATTGCTGTAGACGGAGATCTTGCCGCCGTGGGCTTCTGCGGTAGCCCTGGCAACGGAAAGCCCGATGCCGGTGCCGCCGGAATCGGTGCTGCGGGACTGATCCGGACGGTAGAAGCGGTCAAAGAGCCGGTTGATGTCGGTTCCCTCCGGCAAATGGCAGGTGTTGTAGACCTCAATGATCGTCCCGTTGTGACGTTTGGCGGCAGTCAGCCGGATCACGCCGCCCTCGTCGGAATACTTCACCGCGTTGTCCAGCAGGATGGAAACCATCTGGCAGACGGCGGCGCGGTTTCCCCGGAGGGTCAATCCGTCGGCAATCTCCTGAGAAAACTGCTTTCCCTTTGCCCGCGCCACGGCGGCAAAGGATTCTGAAATTTCCCAGATGGCATCGGTGAGGGAGAATTCCGTCTTTTCCGGGAAGGGATTGGCCTCGTCCAGCCGGGAAAGGGTGACCAGGTCCGACACCAGACGGGCCAGGCGCTTGGTCTGGCTCTGGATGTTCTCGACCCATTCGTTTTCCCCCTCCATGGCCAGGATGTCGGCGCTGGTGGCGATGGCGGTGAGAGGGGTCTTGATCTCATGGCCCGCATCGGTGATAAACTGCTTCTGCTGCTCGATATTCTTCGCAAAGGGCAAAATGGCCCGCTTGGAGAAAAGCACCACCAGTACAAAAATTGCCAGAAAGCTGATGAGCGCCACGGTGCAGGAGACGATCAGCAGGGTCCGCATGCTCTGGAGCTCCGTCTCGGCGTTGAGGAAGACGACGGCAATCCTGTTGCCGGATTCTTCCATAGCGAAACGGTAGTTGTCCCGGTAGCCGGAGGTATCGTCGCCTGACAGAACTTCAGCGGCATATTCCGCCGCCTGTGCAACGGAGACGGAGGAAATATAATCCTTGGAAATCTGCAGCACGACGCCGTCTGTGGTGCAGACTACAGAGAAAAAGCGCGTGCGGAACTGGGCCTCCGAGGAATGTTTGGAGGACGGCAGATTCCACTCTCCCAGCGGCGGCATCTCCCAGCGGCTGTAATCCAGCAGGACATCCAGAGTCTCGTCCAGATTTTCCGTATTGATCTTGTAATACCAGAGGTTCATGGCCGCCAGCAGCACGAAAAGCACCACAAAAATGGCAGCCATGGCTGACAGGATGAACCGCCAGCGCATTTTTTTCAGCATTTCAGCGCCTCCAATGCGTAGCCCGCGCCGCGGATGGTACGAATCTCGATGTCCGCGCTGATCTGCTTGAGCTTTTTGCGCAGGAAGCCAATATAGGTCCATACCACGTCCATGTCGGCGTCGGAATCCAGGCCCCATATCTTATCCATGATATGCTCCGTGGAAAAGACGTGGCCCGGATTGCGCAGGAAAAGCTCCATGACCTGAAATTCCTTGTTGTTCAGGCGCACGGACTTCTCCCCGCAGGAGAGGACATACTGGCCGCAGTCCAAAACGGTGTTTCCCAATCGAAGGGTGACGGAGGCGTAATTCCCGCTTCTGCGGCAGAGGGCACGGACCCTCGCCAGAAATTCAGTGGTGGCAAAGGGCTTGGGCAGATAGTCGTCCGCGCCGGCGTCCAGACCCGCCACCCGATCCTCGACCTCTCCCTTGGCGGTGAGAAACAGGGCCGGTGTGGACACGCCCTGCTGTCTTGCCTCCCGCAGGACCGAAATGCCGTCCCTGCCGGGCATCATGATGTCCAAAATCAGCGCATCATAGCAGCTATGCAGGATATAATCCAGGACATCATTGCCGTTATGGACCATGTCCACGGCATATTTATTCCGCTCCAGCACGACCTTCAGGGCCTTGGCGATGGAGATCTCATCCTCGGCGATCAAAACACGCATACGAACCACTCCTTTGGTTTCTGTATACCATCCTCACCCGAAACCAAGTTGAAAAATTGAGACGTATCAGAATGCCCAGTTGCCCTTGCGGAAGATGGGAACGGTCTTTCCGTCGCGGGTGACGGCATCAATGTCCAGATCGGCCGCGCCGATCATAAAGTCCTCGTGGATCATGGAGTCGTTGACGCCCATCTTGCGGCATTCCTCAAGGGTGTACTTGTCAAAGTCCTTGATGGTGTCGGCAAAGCCCATGCCCAGCGCCAGATGGCAGGCGGCGTTCTCGTCAAAGAGAGTTTCATAGAACAGCAGGCCGGACTTCTGGATGGGAGAGTCATAGGGCACCAGGGCACATTCGCCCAGATAGGCCGCGCCCTCGTCCATGGAGATGAGCTTTTTCAGCAGCTCCTCGTTCTTTTCCGCATGGACCTCCACGGCCTTGCCGCCCTCAAAGCGGACGGAGAAATTCTCGATGAGCTGGCCCTGGTAGGACAGGGGCTTGGTGGAGTAGACGATGCCCTCGGCTTTGCCCCGCATGGGCGAGATAAAGACCTCCTCCGTGGGGATGTTGGGGTTAAAGAAGATGTTGTTCAGCGAATATTCACCGCCGCCCTTAAATTCGGCCTCGGGGATCATGCCGACCCGCAGATCCGTGCCGTTGCTGCTCTTGTAGACCAGCGTTTCAATGTTCAGGCTGTTGAGATAGGCGCAGCGGGCAGCCAGATCGTCGTTGTGGGCTTTCCAGGCTGCAACGGGGTCCTCGTTGACGCGGGAAGCGTCCAGGATCGCCTCCCACAGCTTTTCCACCGCCTGGGCCTTGCTCAGGTTGGGGAACAGCTTTTTCGCCCAGGCCACACCGGGCACGGCGGCGATGCACCACTGATACTTGTTCTCAAGCTGGTCCCGGTAGGGCTTGATGACCTTGTACTTGGCCTGCTGGGCCTTGGCCATCTTCTCCTGGTTGACGCCCTTCATGCCGTCAGGGTCCTCGGAAACCAGGTAGATGCGGCAGGGGATCTCGTCGACATAGTGCTTCCAGCGGGCTTCCTCCCAGTCGGCGACAGTGCCCAGGTTTTTCTGGCTGCGCCAGCGGATCTGAATTTTGTCCAGGGGCTGATAGCTCCAGTCCACGACGACCCGCTTGGCCCCTGCGCGGTAGCACTCCTCCGCCACCATCTTGACAAATTCCGGCTGATCCAGCTCAGCGGCGATAAAGACCTCCTGGCCCTTCTGCACGTTGACGCCCATGGTGGCAATGAGTTTGGCATAGCTTCTGAGTACGGTTTTTTTCATGTTCATTCTCCTTTGCTTGATATTTTCTTCATTGTAGCAGAGTTTTCCCTGTATTTCAACCTTGCAAAACAGCGAATAAGTGGGTAGAATAGAAGAAAACCAAGGAGGCAACCATGAATAGAGAAGAATTTGCCGCCCTGTGTCAAAGCCGTCCACTTCTGCTCGACGGCGCCACAGGTTCCAATCTGATGAAGCGGGGGATGCCCAGGGGCGTTTGCACGGAGCTGTGGATCGATGCCCATCCGGAGATTTTACTGGACTTGCAGCGGGAATATGTAGCCGCAGGCTCGGATATTATCTACGCGCCCACCTTTTCCGCCAACCGCCATACGCTGCAGCGGGAGGGCCTGGGAGATCAGGTCAGTGATCTGAACCGGCGTCTGGTCGCCCTTTCCCGGCAGGCTGCCGGCGGCAAAGCACTGGTGGCAGGCGACATGACCACCACCGGCGTCCCGCTGGAGCCCAACGGCCCCATGGAATACAACCGTCTGCATGAGATTTACCGGGAGCAGGCCGCCGCTCTGGCCGAGGGTGGGGCGGACCTGATCGTCATTGAAACCATGCTGGGCATCGACGAAACCGCCGTCGCCCTGGAGGCCGCGCGGGAGGTCTGCGACCTGCCTGTTTTGTGCAGCCTGACGGTTCAGTCCGACGGTTCGGCCTACTTTGGCGGCAACTGTGTCGACGCACTGGAGGAGCTGCAGGAGCTGGGCGCGTCGGCGGCAGGGGTCAACTGCTCCTGCGGGCCGGAGCAGTTGGTCAGCCTGGTGCGCAACATGAAAGCCGTCGCCAGGATCCCCCTGCTGGTCAAGCCCAACGCCGGAATGCCCGCCATCTCCGATGACGGCGAGGCGGTCTACCCCATGACGGCGGCGGAATTTGCCGCCCATATGCGGGTGCTGCTGGAGGCGGGCGCGAACTTGATTGGCGGCTGCTGCGGCACAACGCCGGAATTTATCGCGGAGATGAAAAGAAAACTGCTATGACATTAACAAAAGAAAACGTCGATCTGTATGAGCTTCTGCGCCGCGAGGGCGGTTCCCTGCTGTATGAGGGCGCAGAGGGCTGTGTGGTGCGGGAGCAGAGCCATGGCTCCGTTTTAACGGATATTCTCGACGGCGCGGCCCTGTGCCGTGTCCTTCAGAGCTTGGAGCTTCCCGATTTTTGGCAGATCACGGTCAAAAGCACGGATGCCCGCCGCGCCGTCGGTGAGGCTTTCGGCTTTACCGGGGAAAATCCCTGTTCCCAGTGGATATATGTTTCCGACCGGCCGCCGGTGCAAACGCCCCACGACATCCGTCCGCTGACCCCGGAGTACGCCAAGCAGGCCGCCACCCACTACCATCTGGTGGACAACAGCCTCTCCTATCTGCGCAAGCGCATTGCCGCAGGCCGGATGTGGGGCCTGTTCGAAGACGGCTCTCTGGCTGGCTTCATCGGCACCCACTCCGAGGGTGCCATCGGGATGCTGGAGATTCTCCCCGAATACCGCCGCAAGGGCTACGGCTATGCGCTGGAGGCCTTTCTCATCGACTGGCATCTGCAGCGCGGCTGGCATCCCTACTGCCAGGTCATCGACGGCAACGAGGCTTCCCTGCATTTGCAGAAGCGTTTGGGCATGGAACAGGCCGCCCTCCCAGCCATCTGGGCCTGGAAAGAATAGAGTATCAAAAAGGAGCCTATGCAGGCTCCTTTTTAATGCTTTATTGTTTCTGTCCGTCCAGCTCTCCGGCCCATTTGAACGCGAATTTCGCAACGATCACCGCGATGATCTCATTGATGATTGCCGCCGCCACAATGGTTCCCGACACAACAGAGGCAAGAGACGGGTCTATCCCCGTCAGGGTGGAAACGGCGATGCCCGTAAACACCAGAGACACGCCGGAATGGGGCAGC
>CALZCW010000014.1 GCA_945635805.1 uncultured Clostridia bacterium | reverse complement strand
GTCGTCGCCCAGGGGTGCCAGGGCGTCATAGACGGTCTGCTTCGCCTCGTCGATGGTCGCGTGCTTGGCGACGCCCTCCACCAACGGGGTGTAGAGATCGTACATATGCAGCTCGTCCACGCCGAGGAGCTTCTTGCGCAGGTCCACATAACGGTACATCTTGTCCATGTTCTTGTGGACGGCCTCGATCAGATTCGTATAGACCGCAACGGGTACGTTGGTCGCGTCGAGGGATGCTTCCAGAGAGGAATTGTACTTTCTCGCCTGGGCAAAGAACTGAAGCTGCTTGACCTGGGCGGACAGAACGGCGGATATGGTGTTCTTATAAGCGCCGTAGGTGTGATACAGATTCTCAAAGGCGCTCTTTCGCAGGGCCCGGTCGCTGGACTCCATGTAGGAGATATAGGTTCCCTGAGACAGGGGATGGCGGTTGCCCTCGCTGTCCACGGCGTCGGGGAAGGTCACGTCGGCATCGTTGAACATGCCATAAATATTGTCCGGCGCGGAGGCCATTTCACCGGCGGCTGCCAGCAGCTTTTCCTCGGCGGGGCTGAGGACGTGGGCACGGCGGCGGCGGATATTGTCCAGACAGCGGCGGTAGCGCTCCAGGGCGGGGCAGTCGGCATAGAACTGTTCCATGGTCTCGTCGGAGATCGCCATGATCTCAGGCGTTGCAAAGCTGGACGCAGAATTCAGCTCAACATAGGTGCTCATGACTCTGCCCACCATGGCCTGATACTTGGAGACACGGGCGTCCTCGTCGCTGCGGCGCATGGCGTAGTTGCCGAGAGCGTCAGCCAGGACCGCGACCTTTTCCTCCAGTTCCATATAGCCAAGGAGCTGCTCGGCACTCTGGCCCAGCTTACCGGCAAAGGCGGCATACTCGCTCGTCAGCTTCTTCGCTTTTTCCAGATCCGCCTCCCAAAGCTCGTCGGTGGCGTAAATGTCGCTGATGGCCCACTTGTCCTCCTCGCGGACCTCAGAACGTTCGGGAATCTTTTTGGTTTCTGCCATGGGTCATACCTCCTGAAAAGATTAAACTTCCGTGATCTCCAGCACTTCCATCGGGCAGGCCTTGGCGCAGATGCCGCAGGCGATGCACTTGGAAGCGTTGGTCATCTCCGGTTCGAATACGAGAACGCCGAAGGGGCAGGCTTCCTTGCACTTGCCGCAACCGACGCAGAGCTTCTTGTTGATCATGTAAACGCCAGTCTTGGGATTCTGAAGGATGGCACCGTGTTCACAGGCCGCCGCGCACTTGCCGCACTGGACGCAGGTCATGGGGCGGACCTTGCCGTTGCGCTCAACGATCTTCACGCAGGACTTGTCCGGGTGGAACTCCTTGTAAAAGGCGTTGGAGCAGGCGCGAACGCACTCCAGACAGGCCATGCACTGACTTCCTTTTTTTACAGTTAATTTTTTCATATGGCACCTCGTTATTTTTTTCTGTAGACATTATTATACAGCCTCGCTTGCGAGAAATCAATTACAAAAGCGAAAAAAGGATAATTCCCGCTGAAGCGCAAATAATACGTTTGCAAACAAAAAAACAGGAGGAAAACTATGAAACGTATTTTTGTATTTTGTCTCGTTCTGGTAATGCTTTCGGTCCTTCTCGTGGGCTGCACCGACGAGCGCAACGTGTCTGAGAACCACAACGGCAAGATCGAAAGCAGTTCTTCCAGTGCGACCACGGAGAGCAGCAGACACGCGACCACTCCCACATCCAACAGCAACGGCACCACCGGCGAAAACGGCGACAACAACGGCCTGGAAAACGGCAACGGCAACAATAATGGTCTGGGCAACGGCAACAACAACGGCGCCACCAACGGCAACGGTACGGAACACAGCAACGGCACCGAGGAGACCACCAGCCCCAACGCCAGAACCAGAGGCAACGTTTTATTCTGATCCAATCAAATCAGTGTTGGGTACAAAAAAGCAGGCTGCCGCAAGTTTTTGCTTGCAGCAGCCCGTCTTTTTAGCCAGGAGTATTTCATTCTGTGTCTTGCAAATCTCTTTTTCGGTAATGGATCATTCAATTTCCAGGCGGTGGGAAGCCGGCAGGATCTCCTGCTTCTTCGGCAGGGTCAGGGTCAGAACGCCGTCATTGTACTTGGCCTTGATTTTCTCCACGTCGACAGAAGAGACGTCAAACTCACGGGCGTACTTGCCGTAGGAGCGCTCGATGTGGACGTACTTATCCTTGTCCTTGCTCTTCTTCTCGCAATGACGCTCGGCGTTGATGGTCAGGGTGTCGCCGTTGATATCCAGGTGGATATCCTTCTTGTCAAAGCCGGGCAGGTCGGCCTCCAGCAGATAATGGTCACCTTCGTCGGTGATGTCGGTCTTGAACTCGGCGATGTCTCCGCTGCGGAAGAAGCTGCCGAAGGGCTCACCGAAGAAAGCTCTTTCGAAGTCGTCCATCTCCCGGAAGGGATTATAGGTGGACGGGTTGTTGTTTCTACGATACGGTCTGATTTCAAACATGATGCATACCTCCAATAAATTCATTACATTTGCGTCCGCTCCGGTCCTCGGCGGCTGCCTCGGAGCTTTCGGACGTTTTCCCTTTGGACAACTATATTCTCTCCCCCAAAATCGTTTTTTGTGTGTCCTATCTATGAACGGTTTGTGAATTTTAGCACTCTATTATAGAGAGTGCTAAAATGGAGAATCTCCGGTCAAAAGCACCCGCTATTGACCGGAGTCTGTCATGATTATGATACCGGGACCGAGATCACAGTGGGATCAGCAGCAGCGTGCCCGACGGCACGACGCTGTCGTGCAGATCGTTGGCCGCTGCGATGGACTGCATGGGCGCATGGCAGCTCTTGGCGATGTCCCAGATGCTCTCCTCGCTGTCAGTTATGCGCAGCAGCACCGCAGGCTTTCGTCCCGCCTCCTCCGAAAGCGGCGTAATCTCTCCGCCGCTGACGGCGTGGATGGAATGAACTGCGCTGCTCTCCACATCGGCCGTCACCGGCAGGCGGACCGTGATGCCGTCGCTTCCCGCCGAGCAGAACACCTCGCCACAGTCGACATCCGTCACCGCGCAGGTCCCGTTTTCCGCCAGAGCCGTTTCCGCCCGGAGCATGGGCCGCAGCGTTCTGCCCTGCAATTTCCCGTCCGCGTCATAATACAGCACATTGCAGGTCATAGGAAGCTCGATCTGCACCCGTCCGTCCAGGCGCTGTTTTCCCGCCTCGTCGGGCCAGACCCAGGCGTCCACCACCCGCTGGGCAGGCTGTTCGCTTCCCGCCGTCACCGTCTCGCGGAAGGTCTGGCGGTCCAAAATTCCCTGCATCTGCCAGTTATCCCACTGAGGTGTCAGCTCTGCGTCAGTGCAGAAAGCATCCTCGATGATGGAGAGCTTCTGGACCCCCGTGGCCATACACTGGGCCAACACATTGACGCTGACCAGCAGGCGGTTGGTGCCAAACTGGCTCTCCGGCTCGGCCTCCGCCGAGGTCATGAGCAGCGCCGTCTGCAATTCGCACTCGTCAAGCTCCCGCTCCAGCTCGGCGTACTGGGAAAAGGGGATGCTCCATTCATAGGGACAGATCTCCTCGTCACTGCTTTCATAGAGGATGTGCACCGTCATGGCGCCCTTGAACACCGCCTTGTTGCCCACCATCCGCTGCTCGCTGATCTGCGGCCGGTAGCAGCATTTCAGCAGATGCAGGATCTCCGGCTTTCCGGCAGGCAGCTCCAGCACCTCGTTGAGTACAAAGCCCTTCTCCCCCAGGCCCATGGGCATTTGCAGCGGCAGCTCGGTCCGCTTGAGCTGTAGAGTGGGCGCAGGTTCGCTGATATCATAGACGGTGCAGCTTTTCGGCGCATAGACGCAGAGGGTACACGCCACGCAGACGCGGATCAGCAGCTTTCTGGAATTGAGCAGCCGGGCATCCACACTGCGCAGCACGCAGCGGCAGTGCAGATGGCCGTCCTCCGTCTGGCCCGGCAGCTCCCGGCGCATGGAAAAGGGAATCTGACTCTCCACCTGCAGCACCTCGCCGCTCTCGCCGCAAAACAGGACCCCTGCCTGCACTACGCCGGAGACAGATACGCTGTCTGCCATACATTCCTCACTGCGCACCAGCAGGGTCCCGAAGGCCTCCACCACCCGTTCGGCGTCCGCCAGACTGTCCGGGATCACCACATCGGCGGTCTGCTCCTGCGTTACCGTCTCGCAGAATATCCTGTGCAAATATTCCAGCTTTTGCTCCTGAAAAACAAGCTCCATTGTCCTCACTCCTTCTTCGTTCTACGAAAGATATATGAGCCGTTGGACAACTTTATGCCTCTTTCATTGTTTTCTGGCGCAGCAAAGGCCGCAAACCAGAAGTCCGACGCCGATAATGGCCATTGCGAAATCCGAGGTAAACAGCAGTGACAGCAGCAGACCTGCGCCGCAGGCCAGCAATGCCGTACCGATCAATTCATTTTTTCTGCACATAAAAACCGCCCCCTGCAAACCTATGTGCAGACGGCGGTTTTATGCTTGTCATTTTCACCGTGTGAAATCGGTCATGTGCCGGTTTTGGCTTATGTGGAGGACTTATGCTCCCAGGGCTTGATCTCCTTGGCGCTTTCATACAGGCGCACATAGCTGGCGTAGCGGGTAGGCTCGATAAGCCCGTCCTGCAACGCCTGCCGCACCGCACAGCCCGGTTCATGGATATGGGCACAGTCACGGTAGCTGCACCTGCCCAAATAAGGGGCAAAGTCCGGGAAGGAATACTGCAGATTCTCCTTAACCAGGAGCATCATCTGCTCCGTATCGAAGGAGGAAAAGCCCGGCGTGTCGATGATGCCGGTGCCGTCGGGCAGGCAGTACAGCTCCACATGGCGGGTCGTATGCCGGCCCCGTCCCAGCTTGTCGGAGACCTCTCCTGTCTCAATGGCAAAATCCGGGTCCATGGCATTGAGGATACTGCTCTTTCCCACGCCGGAGTTGCCCGTAAAGGCCACGGTCTTTCCCCGCACAGCCTCCAGCAGCTCCTCCACCCCCTCGCCGGTCTGGGCGCTGGTGGCAAAGGTGCGGAATCCTGCCCGGCAGTAGATGCCGAGAAGCCGTTCCCTGCTGCACAGGTCGGTCTTGTTCACGCAGATCAGTACCGGCACGTTCTGCTCTCCCGCAATGGCCGCGACCCGGTCGATGAGGAAGGGGTCCGTCACCGGGTTGGCCTCGGAGGCCAGGATCACCAGCGCGTCCAGATTGCTGACGGCGGGACGCACAAAGCTGTTGCGGCGCGGGAGGATGGCTTCCACCATGCCCTTTCCCTGCTGCAGCGAACAGGTCACCTCGTCGCCCACCAGTGGCGTCACATGTTCCTTGCGGAAGATGCCCCGGGCACGGCATTCCGTCAGCTTGCCGTCCGTGCCGCGCACGTAGTAAAAGCCGCTGAGCGCCTTGATGATGCGCCCTCTTGCCAGTTCCTCCATGGGCGGCTACGGCTTGCTCTCTGAGGACGTGCTGTTTTCCGTGGGTGCTTCCGTCGGCTCCGCCGTGGATTCCGTAGGCGGTACCGTCAGAGCCGGATCCGGTCCCTTGGAGATGTCGATGGTCACATAAGTGCCTTTTTCCACCTTCGTGCCGGGGAGCACGCTCTGGCTGACGACAAAGCCTACCGGGACCTCCGCATCATAGACCTCGTTGAGCAGCGGCACCAGGCCCAAATCTTTCAGGGTCTTCTGGGCATCCTCCAGGCTGGTGATAAGGACACTGGGCATCTCGACCTTTCCGTCGCCCTCGCTGACATAAATGAAGATCTTGTCACCCGGCTCCAGCTGGTCACCCGCCTGGGGATCCGTGCGGTAGACGCGGTCCTTTTCATACTTGTCGTTCACATCATAGAGGTATTCGATCGAAACGCTGACCTTCAGGGCCTTCAGTCTGGCCTTTGCGTTGTCCACCGTGTCGCCGATGAGATTGGGCATCTTGTTCTCGCCCAGGCTGACGTACAATACGACTTCCTGGCTCTTTTCCAGCGGTTCATTGGCCTTTGGCTCTGTCCGAACGATATTGCCCTGGCGGACATCCTCGTTGCTTTCATCCTTCAGGGTGATTTTCAGGCCCAGCTTCAGGGCCTCAAGCTGCTTCATGGCGTCAGCCTCGGATACGTTCACCAGATCGGGCATCAGGATCTCCTCCTTGCCCTTGCTGACGGTAAGATTCACCGTGCGACCGACCTTGACCTCTTCACCGGCTTCCGGGTCCTGGGCCATGACGTAGCCGGCATCGTACTCGTCGCTGTATTCCTCCGTCACATGGCGCACGTCCACATCCAGATCGGGATAGTCCTCCGGGTCAATGTCCTCCAGCCTCATGCCCACGAAGTTGTCCACACGGACGATCTCATCGGCAGTGCTTTCCGTGGAGGCGTCTACCGGCTCGTCACCGCCGCCGGACAGGGCCGTTACCAGGACGATGGCCAGGATCACCAGGACGATGGCTGCGGAAATGGAGGCGATGATAATGAGCTTCTTCCGGCGCTCGGCAGCCTGCTCCGCTTCACGGCGGGCACGTTCGGCACGGCGCTCCTCCGGGGTCTTGGCGCCGCCGTTTTTCGCAGCCCGGGCGGCAGCATAGCGCTCCGCTTCCGTACGGGTCATGGGCTGACGCTGCTGAGTTTGGTTCGTCTGCTGGGGTTTCTGCGCCGTCGCGGCAGCCGCTGCCGCCGCATCCACCGCAGGCAGGAAGGTCAAAGACGGATTCTTGCGAAATTCCTCCATATCGCTCAGCATCTCCGCCGCAGTAGCGTAGCGCTTCTCGATATTGGAATTCATGGCCCGCATGGTGATATACTCCAGGCCCAGGGGGATCCCCGGCAGCACCTCGCTGGGGCGCCGCGCACCGCCATTGATGTGCTGGATGGCCACGGAGACCGGCGTCTCGCCGTCGTAGGGCGTGCGGCCCGTGAGCATCTCGTACATGACCACACCCAGGGAATAGATGTCCGAGCGGTTATCCACCCGCGCACCCTTGGCCTGCTCCGGGGAGATGTAATGGACGCTGCCCAGGGCCTCCCGCGTCAGAGTATTCTGGGCGGAGCCCACCCGTGCGATGCCGAAATCGGCGACCTTGATGGAGCCGTCCTTCAAAATCATGATGTTGTGGGGCTTGATGTCCCGGTGGACGATGCCCCGGCTGTGGGCGTGGTCCAGGGCCTTGGCGATCTGCATGGAAAAATGCAGCGTCTCGCGCCAGTTGAGGGGACCTTTCTTCTCCAGATACTGCTTGAGAGAGATCCCCTCGATCAGCTCCATGACGATGTAGTTGGCCTCGCCGGAGCGGGAAACGTCGTAGACACTGACGATATTCGGGTGCGACAGCATGGCGACCGCCTGGGATTCCGCGTGGAACCGGCGGCAGAACTCCTGGTTCCCCGAAAACTCGTCCTTCAATATTTTCACCGCGACCATACGATTGAGCCGGTGGTCCAAAGCCTTATAGACCACGGCCATTCCGCCGGTGCCGATCACTTCCAGTATCTCATATCGACTGTCCAGCAGTCTTCCTATATAATTTTCCATGGCAACTCCCTATCCGCAACTGCGGCCCGCTCCCGACGGCGAGCGGGTGCCGAACTCAATTTCATTTCCCTCATAATGCGATCAAAACCGCCGTGATGTTATCCGGCGCGCCCCGATCCTTTGCGATGTCCAGCAGACGCTGACAGCAGTCCTCTTTCCTTGCGCCGTGGGCGATCTCAAAGAGGATCTCCTGGTCGTCCATCTGGTTGGACAGGCCGTCGGAGCACAAAAGCAGGCTGTCTCCCCGGTGCAGCTCCACGCGGAACACATCGGCAAAGACCTGAGGCGACGTGCCCACAGCTCTTGTGATGATGTTCTTGCTGGGATGGCTCTTCGCCTCCTCCGGCGTCAGCTCACCCCGCTGAACCATCAGCTCCACCACCGAGTGGTCGGTAGTGACGCAGGTGACGCCGTCGGCATCAACGTGGTAGGCGCGGCTGTCGCCCACATTAAGTACCTGGCAGCCCCTGCCCGAGATCAGGCACGCCACCAGGGTCGTGCCCATGCCGTCAAACTCAGCGCTGAGCTGGGAGTGTTCAAACACGGAGATGTTCGCCAGCGTCACCGCGCTGCGAAGCATCCGTTCCGTCTCCTCCGCCGTCATTTCGGGGGAAAAGGAGCGCTTGACCTCCTCCGTGAACACCTCGCTGGCCAAACGGCTGGCAACTTTGCCGGACTTGGCACCTCCCATGCCGTCGCAGATGACGGCAAGCAGGGCGTTGTCCCCGAGGCGTTCCACACGGAACGCGTCCTGATTTTCTTCTCTGACATTGCCCGGGTCAGTCAAACCCCAAGCCTCCATGGGCGTCACTCCTTTCCGGTTTCCGTTTCGTATTTTCTCCGCAGCTGTCCGCAGGAGGCGTTGATGTCGCCGCCCAGGGTCCTGCGCACGGTGGCGGGGATGCCGTGGGCCTCCAGCCGCTGCTGAAACGCCCGAACGACATCGGGATAACTTGGTTTGAGGGGGCTTTCGGCCACCTCGTTGAGCGGGATCAGATTCACATGGGCCGCAATGCCCCGGAGCTTTTTGATCAGAATATCCGCCATCTCCGGCGTATCGTTGAGCCCGCGGATCATGGCGTATTCAAAGGAGATGCGGCGGCCGGTACGCTCAAAATAGCGCTTGCAGGCGGCCAGCAGAGTCTCGACATTATATTTGCGGTTGATGGGCATGATGCCGGAACGTATCTCGTCGGTGGGCGCGTGGAGAGACACCGACAGGGTAAGCTGCAGGTCCTGCTGGGCAAGAGAATCGATCTTGTCCACAAGGCCGCAGGTGGAGAGGCTGATGTGGCGCATGCCGATGTTCATGCCCTCTGGCGAATTGACGAGCTGCAAAAAACGCAGCACCGTATCGTAGTTGTCCAGCGGCTCGCCGATGCCCATGAGAACGATATTGGAGACCGGCAGGCCGGAATCAATTTGGGTGAACAGCACCTGGTCCAGCATTTCAGAGGGACGCAGACGCCGCACCAGTCCGCCCCGGGTAGAGGCGCAGAACGCGCAGCCCATGGGGCAGCCCACCTCGCAGGAGATGCAGACCGTATTGCCATGGTGATAGCGCATCAGGACGCTCTCGACGCAGTTGCCGTCGGACAGCCGCCAGAGGTATTTGATGGTGCCGTCCCTGGCAGACTGCAGCCGCCGGGCAACGGTGGGGCAGGTCAGCTCATATTGGGCCGCCAGCTTTTCCCGCAGGGCCTTGGAGAGATTGGTCATCTCGTCAAAGCTCCTTGCGCCGCGGTGCAGCCAGGTATAGACCTGTCCGGCGCGGAATTTCGGCTCACCCAGAGCGGCCAGATCCTCCGTCAGCTCCGCCAGGGTCATGGATTTGATGTCCTTCAAGGCTTCCTCCTGAATTTACAAATGAAAAATCCGTCGGTGCCATGGTCGCAGGGAAGCAGGGTGGTCATTGGACCGGCGGGAATCCCGGAGCCCTTCGGAAACTCGACTGTCTCAAGGGCAAATTCCGGGTGATTTTGCAGAAAACCCTCGGCGACGGCCTCGTTTTCCCGCCGCAGGATGGTGCAGGTGCTGTAGAGCAGGACGCCGCCGGGCTTCACATATTGGGCCTGGGTGTCCAGGATCGCCCGCTGCAGTGCGGGCAGGCGCTCCGTCTGGGTCAGGTCCTTGTCCCGTATCTCCGGCTTTTTGCGGATGACGCCCAGGCCGGAACAGGGCACGTCCGCCAAAACGGCGTCCATGGCGTTTTTCCAGTCCTCCACGGGCTTGGACGCGTCCTGCAGGCGGGCGGTGAGAATGGAAATATGCAGACGCTCCGCGCCCTTTTCCAGCAGGGCGATCTTGTGGGGATGGATGTCGCAGGAGAT
>CALZCW010000013.1 GCA_945635805.1 uncultured Clostridia bacterium | reverse complement strand
AAAGCATCGGCATAGCGCCGGGGCGTACCGCTGTCGGTGACGATGAGGACGCGGCGGTCCAGATCCAGAAGCTGCCCGGCCTTTTTCAGCGCGTCCTGCTCCAGCACGATGTCATAGCGCCCGTTTTCCGGGTTGACAGGGATCAGCATGGAAATCCCTCCTTAAACAGCGTTGTTGGCGTAGTAGGTGCCCACCAGCCGCAGCTTGGCGCACACGGCGGAAAGCTCCCGGAGCATATCCTGCCCGTTTTCAGTGTTGATATTTCCCTCGGCCTCTATATAGAAGAAGTAGCTCCACTGCAGGTCCTTCATAGGACGGCTGCGGAGATTGCGCATATTGAAGCCGTGGGCGCCGATGATGTTCAGGGTCTGGGCCAGGGCACCTGCCTCGTTCTGCACCGTAAAGGCGAGAATAAAGTTCTCGTCCTCGCGCTTTTTGACGGTGACGGGCCGGTTCTGCGAGCGGGAAAATGCCGCAAAACGGGTGGAGTTGATCTTGCTGTCATTGATGCCGGTGTCCAGCAGCTTCAGGCCGAAGATCGATGCGGTCTCGTCGGAGGCAATGGCGGCCAGGGTGGGGTCGCCCGACTCTTTCACGAATTTTGCCGCCAGGGCCGTATTGGAATAGGCCCTGGTTTCCCAACCGCGGCGGCGGATATAGTCGGCGCACTGCTGCAGCGCCTGGGGGTGGCTGACCACGGTGCGGATGCCGTCCAGTTCAGCACTCTCCACAGCCATCAGGTTGTGCAGGACCGGCAGGTCAATGACCTGATTGACGTACAGGCTGCCGGAGAAGAGCAGGTCCATGACCGTACCCACCTCACCGGCGCTGCTGTTTTCCAGCGGAAGCACGGCACAGTCGTATTCGCCCCGCTCCACGGCCTGATAGGCCTCCGTAAAATCGGAGAAGGCCACCAGTTCCGCCTCCGGGAACATACGCTTGGCGGCGATATAGGCAAAGGCGCCTTCCACGCCGCAGTAGGTCACGCGCATCCCGTGGATCAGCCGGGATTGGTAATCGCAGGACAGGTCGATGGTTTTTTGCAGAAACTGGACGTAGTAGGATTCCACGTCGGAGCTTTGGATCAGACGGCGGTTTCGGTTGATGAGATCCGCCTCTCTGGAGCAGTCACGGATGGAGAGACCGTGCTCCTTTTTGTAGGCCGCAATGGCCTGGCAGACCTGCATCCGTTCCTCAAAGAGCCTTGCCATCTCCGCGTCGATCCGGGTGATCTCCTTGCGGGACACTTCCAATTCATTCATAGCTTCACACCTCAAATTTCTGTTAAGAAAAAAGCGGCCTCCCGTAAAGGAAGCCGCTTTTCATGACAAATCAAACGCCGGGGCCGATGTCATTCAATGCGTCCTTTGCGGGCAGTTGCATACGGGAAAGTAAAAGTAATAAAAGGCACAGTACGCAAAATAGCGTACTGTACCCAGAAAGCCGAACAAGGACGCAGAGATAGCGTGAAAAGCGGAAAGTGCCGTATTTCGAGATGCACACATGGTCATTTCCGTTCCCACCTTGTCGATTGATAGGCGTATTATACCCGTTTCTGCCTGTTTTGTCAACAACAAATTACCTTTTTAACGGTTCTTGCCGAGGAAGAACAGGGCAAGAGTTCCCGGACCGGAGTGAGAGCCGATGACTGGACCCACATCCACGATCATCGTCGCTTTTGCACCGTACTTTTCAAAAAGGCAGTTTTCCAGGGCTTTGGCGTCGTCAATACAGTCTCCATGGCAGATGAAGTAGAAACCTTCCTCGGGATTCAGAGCCGTTTCCACATATTTCTGTGCCAGCGCCTGGATGGACTGCCGGCGACCGCGGACCTTGCTCATGCTGATAAGATGGCCTTCGTCGTCAACATGGAGGATGGGCTTGATGTTCAGAATGCCGCCGAGAAGGGCCGTTGCTGCACTGACACGGCCGCCGCGCTTGAGGTAGACCAGATCGTCCACCGTAAACCAGTGGCAAAGATTGGGCAGCAGCCCGTTCACATAGGCGGCGACTTCCTCCATCGATGCACCGGACTGCTTTTTCTGCACCGCCAGATAGACGACCATACCCTGACCGGCCGAGGCACACAGGGTGTCGATGACGGTAATGCGGCGCTCCGGGTATTTTTCCATCAGCTCCGTTGCAGCCATCTGACCGGCGCAGACGGTGTTGCTCAGGCCGGAGGAAAAACCGAGGTAGAGGATATCCACTCCCTCTTGCAGCTTCTGCTCAAATACCTGACAGAAATCCTCCATGTTGGCTGCGGCGGTCTTGAACACGCTTCCCTCGCGCATCCGCTGATAGAAAACGCCCGAAGGCATATCGGAGTTAATGTATTCCTGTGAGGAGCCGTCCAAATGGAACGTGAGGTTGATACTCTCCACCGACCATTCCTTCAGGGTTTCCGGCGCCAGATCACAGCTGCTGTCCGTAATAATTACATAGTTGCTCATTCGTATTTCCTCCCTGTTATAATTGTTGTACTAAAATTCACGAACGCCGTCGCTGCCCTCAAAGAACAGGGCAACCGACCCGGGCCCAAGATGGGCGCCCGTCACCGGCTCATAGCAGACGACCATCAGCTCCTTGGGCGGATGACTTTGCCGGATGGCTTCAGCCAGGCGCTCAGCTTGCTCAGGACAGCCTGTGTGAGCGATGCAGACGGTCTGCTCCTCCGGGTTTTTGACCAGCTCGTTGTATTTGCGCGCCAATGTCGCAAGGGCCGCGCTCTGTCCGCGGGTCTTGCCGCAGACAACCAGCTCTCCGTTGGCGTTGCCCTTCAGAATCGGACGGACACCGAGAATTGTGCCAAGCACCGCCTTGGCGCCGGAGACACGTCCTCCGCGCCGCAGATGCATCAGATCATCTACCATGACGACCTGGTACAATGACTGCCGCTTGCTCAGAAGGAGATCTGCCGTTTCGTCCAGGCTCATTCCCGTCCTACGGCATTCGAGGGCGCGGAGGACAAAAAGGCCCTCGCCCAGGGAAGCCGCCAGCGTGTCCACCAGACGGATATTGCGCTGGGGGAACTGCTCCCGGAGCTGCGCCGCCGCGATCTCCGCCGAGGCGTAGGAGCCGCTGATGCCGGAGGACATTCCGACAAACAAAATGTCCTGCTCCTGCTGCAGCAGGGGCGTGAGATAATCAATGTAGCGCTGCGGTGTGACCTGCGAGGTGGTCACATAGGTGCCGGCTTTCATGGCGGCATAATAGCTTTCTCCGTCGAAGCTTTCCGTATCCAGGCAGGTGTATTCCTGCCCGTCAATAATATAATTAAAGGGGATCACCGAGACGCTGTTTTGCTCCAGCAGCGGAGTCGGCAAATTTGACGAAGTATCGGTTACGATAGCAAATCTCATGCTTTCCTCCAAATAATCTAATTTCAGAAATTAGATTACCACACGCAGACTACAATGTCAATAAAAATCTTCTTGCCAACTTTACGAAATCTGATATAATGGATATATGATATAAGATATAAGATATAGGAATGGAGAGATGCTGCGTGAGCTATGATAACCCTTTGATCGCCGCCAAGCTGCGTCGTTGGGAGAAATATCTGAAGGAATACAGCCTGCCGCTTTGGGAGGACATCCCCAATTTCGGCCTCTACATGGAGCAGGTCCTGGTGCTTCTGAAGGAGTACCTGGACTATTTGCCGCCGGAACTGAAGGAGGAACAGCTCATAACGGCGGCGGCTATCAACAATTATGTGCGCAACAAATATATGCCGGAGCCGCAGAAAAAACGGTATTACCGCGTCCATATTGCCTATCTTGTCATGATCTGCACCCTGAAACGGAGCCTGAGCATCGCCACGCTGCAGAAGATGATCCCCGTGGGCATCGAGGAGGAGCAGGTCAAGGAGATCTACAGCGCCTATGTGCGGCGCCACAAGCACACCGCCAATTTTTTTATCGAGCAGATCCGCCAGATCGCCGGCCCCATTTTGCAGCATAAGAACGCGGACGACAACGAAATGTCCACCAGCGAAACGGAGGAACTGATCGAGGCGGCGGCCATTCTCAGCGGACTTTCCGGCCTTCTGGCGGAAAAGTTGCTTCTCCTGGAGGGGAAGACGCTGGAGGACGTGGAGAAATAAAGCGCCGAGAAAGGGGAAAATCCGCCCTTTATGCGCAGGACAAGCGGAGAAAGAGAGAAGGAGACTGCGAATATGAAAAAGATCATCATTGCGCTGTCGGTTGTGCTGGCGACACTGCTTGGCGTATTGATTTACTGCATCTGTGCCGATAAGACCGCCGATCAACCGGAGCAGAGGGAGACGCTGCCTGTTACTACGGCGGCGGAGTCCGTGGATGAGAAAGAATCGGAGCCTGTGACAACGCAAAAGCCCACCGAGACTGAGCCTGCGACGGAGACGACACGGGAGGAGCCCACGGAACTTACGGAGGAAATGACGGAGCTTACGGAGGAAACCACGGAGGAGACCACTCAGGAGACGACGCCGCCTGCCGGTGAGGCCGGAAACAGCGGCCACTTCACCTCCGATACGGGTACCGGACTGGAGCTGCTGGTGGACTGGACCACTTATACTGACGAAAACGGCACGGATATGGTGCGGTTTGACATTTCCATTGAGAGCTACAGCATCTATGTCGGCTCCCGGATCAATGGCCTTGTCATCACCATGGACGGCCGGACGAAGAAGCTGGACAGCGGAGAGATCACCTACGCAAGCGGTCCGAAAAAGACCTTCCTGCTGGGAAGCTGTACCATGGAGATGCTCTCTGAAACGGCCCACGCAGAAGTATCCTGGGACTTCTTCGGCAGCTATAAAGACACACCCATGGACCAGATCACCGCTTCCGGTGAAGTCCGGCGCTGAGGGCAGGAGGATACAATGGAATACGATAAAAGAATCAATGAAATGTCTGTTGGCGACACGGTGGAGGGTTTTTACATTTTGAAGACCGCCGTTTCCAAAATCGCCTCCAACGGACGGCCCTATCTCAACGCCGTCATCTCCGACGTTTCCGGCGCCATGGACGCCAAGGTCTGGGACTACGGCGGCCCGATCTCTGCAGCGGAGGAGGGAAAGGTGGTCAAGGTCCGCGGCACCGTCGGAGAATACCGGGGCACGGCCCAGATGGCGGTTGACCGGATCCGCCTTGCTCAGGAACAGGATCACTACGACCTTTCTCTCCTGGTACCCGTGGCACCCATCGACAGGGATGCCGCCTACCGGGAGATCGAGGCGACGGTGGAGAGTCTGAAAGACGCGGATTATCAGGCCGTCTGCCGTGAGATGCTCAAGCGCCACAAGGAACGCTTCTGCGAGATCCCTGCCGCCAAGAGCTTCCATCACAGCTTTTTGAGCGGCCTGCTCATGCACACGGGCAATATGCTCAAGACCGCCGATTTTCTGGCGTCGCTCTACGCCGACACGGTGGACCGGGACCTGCTGCTGGCCGGGACCCTGCTGCACGACTTCGCAAAGATCGAGGAATTCACCTTCTCCGAGGTGGGGCTGGTGACGGACTACAGCGTGAGGGGAAAACTCCTGGGCCATCTGACCATGGGTGCGCAGGAGGTCGGCGAGATCGGCAGGACGCTGGGTCTGCCGGAGGAAAAAACCGCGCTGCTGCAGCATATGCTCCTGTCCCATCACGGAGAGCCGGAATTTGGCGCAGCGGTGCGGCCCATCTGTGCCGAAAGCGAGCTGCTGTCCCTCATTGACCTGATGGACAGCCGGATGGAGATATACCGCGAGACCTTCCAGTCGGTCCCGGCGGGAAAATTCAGCGGCCGGATTTTTGCCCTGGACAAGGTAATTTATCATCACGGAGGAGAGAAAGAAACATGATCTATTGTGATTTTCAGGGAAAGAAGCTCTCCCGTCTCGGCTTCGGCACCATGCGCCTGCCCACCAAGGCCGACGGCAGCATCGACGAGGCACGGACGGAGGAAATGGTGCGCTACGCCCTGGACCACGGCGTCAATTATTTTGACACCGCCTACCCCTATCACGGTGGTATGTCCGAGGTGGTCATCGGCAAGATCCTGAACAAATTCCCCAGGGACAGCTATTACCTCGCCACCAAATATCCCGGTCATCAGATCAGCGACCACTACGACCCGGCGGCCGTATTTAACGAGCAATTGGAAAAATGCGGTGTGGAGTATTTTGACTTCTACCTGCTGCATAACGTCTGTGAGAACTCCTATGCCACCTATACCGATCCCCGTTGGGGCATTATCGACTATTTCATCGAACAAAAGCGGCAGGG
The DNA here is from genome assembly GCA_945635805.1 of uncultured Clostridia bacterium. GTDB lineage: Bacteria > Bacillota > Clostridia > Oscillospirales > Oscillospiraceae > JAZOXB01. Next base: position 3,697 of record CALZCW010000013.1, on the reverse strand, counting down.
GAGGATCAAGCATCTGGGCTTCTCCAGCCACGGCGCGCCGGAGAATCTGGAGCAATTCCTGGATACCTACGGAGAGCATATGGAATTCTGCCAGATCCAGCTCAACTATCTGGACTGGACTTTGCAGGATGCCAAGGCCAAGTGTGAGCTGCTGACCAAGCACAACATTCCCATTTGGGTCATGGAACCGGTGCGGGGCGGTAAGCTGGCAAAGCTGCCGGAGCTCCAGGAGGAGAAGCTCCGCGCTCTGCGCCCGGAGGAGAGCAGTGCCGCCTGGTGCTTCCGCTGGCTGCTGGAGGTCCCCAACGTCCATGTGATCCTCAGCGGTATGTCCGATATGGAACAGATGAAGGATAACGTGAAAACCTTCTCTGAGGAAAAGCCGCTGACCGCCGAGGAACGCGCCACGCTGGAAGAGATCGCCGGCGTACTCAAGGGCGGTGTGCCCTGCACCGCCTGCCGCTACTGCTGCGACGGCTGCCCCATGGGGCTGGACATTCCCATGCTGCTGGCCTCCTATAACGACGCGAAATTTGCTTCCGCTTTTACCGTCAGTATGCGTCTGGACAGTATGCCGAAGGAAAAGCTGCCGACGGCCTGTGTGGGCTGCGGCGCCTGCGCGGAGATCTGCCCCCAGCACATCGACGTTCCCGGTGTGATGCGGGAGTTTTCCGAGATGATGAAGACTCTGCCCAATTGGACACAGGTCTGCAAGGAACGGGAAGCTGCCGCTGCACGGCAGAAACAGAAATAAAAATGGTTGTGTGGGGTACGCCCGTTCAGCCGGATAGCCGACACGCCCTAAATCAATCTTGAAACCGCGATGGCCCGAGATTCCAAAAGGAAAGACTTGACAAATTTCGGGCCATCGCATATAATAAAAAAACTAAAAGGGAGTAGTTGTAACGTATGCTCAACATCGCCCGGGCTTCCCGGTGGGTATGCGCCTGATCGCTTCTTTCAGGAACCAGACTTTTAGCACATCTCTGTGCAAAGGTCTGTCTTTTTTTGCACGGAAGAATTTTTGAGAGGAGAAGTCCCATGTTCTTTGTTCCCTTGCTTGCTTTCTGCGCAACCTATGTTCTCATGATCTCCCTGCCCAAAGTCCGCCACTGGGTCGCGGCTGCCTCTGCAGTGTTCTTCCTGGTTTGGGGCTGCGTCACCTCCGGCAGCGGCGTATTCGCTTCCCTGGGCGACGCCGCTTCCGCCATCAACTGGAACGTGCTGATGATGCTCTTTGGCACCATGGGAACGGTGTATTTCTTCATCGCCTCCAAGATGCCCGATGTCATGGCGGAAAAGCTCCTGCGCATTGCCCCCAACACCATGTGGGCGGTAGTCTTCATCTCCCTGTTCTCAGGTTTCATCTCCGCCTTTATGGACAATGTGGCCACGGTGCTTATGATCGCGCCCATCGGTCTGGCGGTGGCAAAGCAATTGAAGATCTCGCCGGTGGCGATGCTTATCTGCATTTCCGTCTCCTCCAATCTGCAGGGCGCGGCAACGTTGGTGGGCGATACGACCTCCATCATGCTTGGCGGCTATGCGGATATGAACTTCCTGGATTTCTTCGTTTTCCAGGGGAAAGCCAGCATTTTCTGGGCGGTGGAGCTGGGCGCTCTGGCGACGGTGCCGGTCATCATTTTCCTCTTCCGTAAGCAGCGGCAAAAGGTGCAGATCACCGTTTCCGCAAAGGTGGAGGACTATGTGCCGTCCTACCTGCTGCTGCTGAATATCGTTCTTCTTATCGTGGCATCCTTCCTGCCCAATATGCCGGAGACGATTAACGGTATCATCTGCCTCTCTATTTTTGCGTTGACGGCCGTTTATTCGCTGATCCGCAGCAAGAGCTTGAAAAACGTCGTAGCTTCACTGAAGGAGATCGACTATTCGACCCTCCTGCTGCTGGGCTCCCTCTTTATCATTATCAGCGGTGTCGAGCGTGCCGGCATTCTGGATGAACTGGCCAAGCTCATCGTCAAGCTGGGCGGCGGCAACCTTTTTGCGGTCTATACCATCATCGTCTGGGTCTCGGTGCTGATGTCGGCCTTCATCGACAACATTCCCTATGTGGCTACGATGCTGCCGGTGGTGGCAAGCATGGCTGCCTCCATGGGCTGCGAGCCTTATGTGCTGTTCTTTGGCCTGCTCACCGGCGCAACTCTGGGCGGCAATATCACCCCCATCGGCGCTTCGGCCAACATTGCGGCCATCGGTATTCTGCGCAAGAACGGCTATGAGGTGAAAAACCGCGATTTCTTCCGCATCGGTCTGCCTTTTACCCTGGTGGCGGTGCTGGTTGGGTACCTGTATATCTGGTTTGTCTGGGCATAATAAAAGTTTTTACGGCGAGGTCGGAAAAATCCGGCCTCGCTTTTTTTGCGCGGATATGTTATACTGTTCCTGAATAGATAATTCACGGCTTTACGGGATCGTGAATCAAAGAAACAGAAATGAAGGCGAAGTATGGCAAAAGCAGTGGATCGCCGCACGGAAATTTTTGAACGTATGCCGGTGCGCCGTGCGGTCTGTATGCAGGTCATCCCCACCATTGCAAGTCAGATGATCATGCTGATCTACAATCTGGCGGATACCTATTTTGTAGGACTCTTGAACGAACCGGCACAGACAGCCGCGATCACCATTGTCGCGCCCTGTCTGCTTATGCTGACGGCAATTTCAAACCTGTTCGGCGTAGGCGGCTCCAGCGCCCTTGCCCGTGCGTTGGGAAAAAAGAATACAGACGGCGCGCGGCAGATCTCGTCCATATCCTTCTGGGGCGGTACCTGCGCGGCGCTCCTGTTTTCCGTGGTGTTTTGGCTTCTGGCTGAGCCGATTTTGCACCTGTTCGGCGCAAAGGAGGATACCATCGGCATCGCCATGAGCTACGCCCGCTGGGTCATCATCATCGGCGGACCTTTCTCCATCCTCAATATGCTCCTGGCCAATCTGGTCCGCGCCCAGGGGAATGCGGCGGCTGCGTCGCTGGGTGTGTCGCTGGGCGGCGTGATCAATATTCTTCTGGACCCGGTTTTCGTTCTTCCGTCCATGCTGGGACTCGGCGCCATGGGTGCAGGTGTGGCGACAGCCATCTCCAACGCCGTCGGCACAGTCTTTTTCCTTTGCTACCTCTATGTGAAGCGCGGGACTTCGGTCGTCAGCATACAGCCCGGCCTGCTGCGCTATACAGGAAAGCACATCGGAACCATCCTGTCCATCGGTCTGCCCTCGGCGCTCCAATTTGCGCTGACGGTGGTAGGCACCGCGGCCCAGACTCGCTTCGTCGCCAACTACGGAACCGAGGCCGTGGCGGCTTTCGGCATCGACAAAAAGCTGGATCAGCTTCCCCTGTTTTTCTCCATCGGCACTGCCAACGGGCTGCTGCCGCTGCTGGCCTACAACCATTCCGCCGGCAACCAGGAGCGCAGAAGAAAAGCCTTCCGCTTTGGCTGCCTGCTGGCGGTGTCTTTTTCCACGATCTGTCTGGTTTTGTACGAATTCTTAGCGCCGACTCTGGCCGGCTTCTTCATTGACGACCCGGTGACGGTGGACTACGCTGCCCAATTCCTGCGCAGAATGGTGGTTGGTATGCCTCTGATGGCCATATCCTACCCAATGATCATCCAGTTCCAGGCCATGGGCAAGGCCCGGGCGTCCCTGATCACCTCTATCGTCCGCACGGGCGGTATCGACATTC
>CALZCW010000012.1 GCA_945635805.1 uncultured Clostridia bacterium | reverse complement strand
CCCATCGAGAAGATCATCGAGGCCAACCGCACCGCCGCCGACACCCTGTCTCTGGACACGCCGGTGGGCGACGAGGAGGACACGACCATCGGCTCCTTCGTGGAGGACGACAACACTCCCGGCCCGGCGGATGCCACCAGCAATGCCCTGCTGGCCGAGGCCCTCAGCGAGATCCTGAACACCCTGACGGACCGGGAGGCCGACGTGCTGCGCCTACGCTTCGGTATGTATGACGGAAAGACCCATACCCTGGAGGAGGTCGGCCAGATCTTCGGCGTGACCCGTGAGCGTATCCGCCAGATTGAAAACAAGGCCATCCGCAAGCTCCGCCATCCCAGCCGCGCTAAGAAAATTCGGGATTTCTACTGCTGATAAAAAGCAAGACGCTGCAGACTGTAAGCTCTGCAGCGTCTTGCTTTTTATTGTCATTCGGCGTCGTCGTCGGCAGGAGGAGCGGCTTTTTTGCGGCGCCGTGACTTCTTGCGCTCCATGGCTTTCTGCTGGCGCTTGGCAAATTCGTCCGGGTCGATGCTCTCCCAGTAGGCATCCAGACGCTGGTACTGCTCATAGAGCTTCCATTCACCGGAGGAGAGATAGAACAGGGAGTTGAGCAGGGAAAAGACCTTCAGCAGCAGGGCGTAGACCCAGAACATGACGAACAGGCACAGCAGCAGCGCCAGGCAGGTCAGCGCCAGCTCCAGAACCGCAGGCTCCTCGCCCCGCGCAAACTGCAGCAGCGCCGACAGGATCGGCAGGGCCAGGACAGCCGTCAGAATACCGGTTTCCAGATAGATGGACCACCGGGGGAACTGGCTGCGCAGGACGTAGACCGCCTCGGCCTTGTTGGTCAGCGCCTTGGCGCACTCGATTTCGGAGCCGTTGAGAGGCTCGGACACGTCCTTATATTTCTTACGGTCCAGCAACCAGAAAATCAGGGTGATGATACCGGATACGGCCAGGGGGATCAGAAAGGCAAAGCAGAAGGAAAAGGCCAGGATACCGCCCCAGCTTCCCCTCGGAAAAGATTCCACCAGAGCAGGCAAAACAGGCATTTTTGCAAAATAGCCGCCCATCAGGTCGCCGCCGAGAAACAGAATGAAGTTCGCCGTCACCAGCAGCAGATTAAAAGCAAACAGGATGGTGCCGGAGGGCTGCAGGATGGTACACAGACGCCGGTTGCGGCGCAGGGAGCGCTCCTGTCTGACCAGCTTTTCCCACGTGGGTTGGACCTCGGCGGCGCTCATAGGCTCTCTTTTTTTCGTAAACATATGGTTCCCCTTTCTTTATTCTTCCAGCAGGCACACCGCATGGCAGGCGATGCCCTCTTCTCTTCCTGTGAAGCCCAGATGCTCCTCCGTCGTGGCCTTGATATTGACCCGGTCGACAGACACATGGAGGGCGCGGGCAAGCCGTTCCTCCATCTGAGGGATGTATGGCCGCAGCTTGGGCCGCTGTGCCAGAAGCGTCACATCCACATTTCCGACCCGCATATGCCGTTCCTCCAGTTGTGCCATGACGCGCTCTAAAAGCAGAAGACTGGAAATGTCCTTGAACTGCGGGTCATTGTCCGGGAACAGGACGCCGATATCCCCCAATTTTGCGGCGCCCAAAAGGGCGTCCATAACCGCGTGGAGCAGGACATCCGCGTCGGAATGGCCGTCCAGACCGCGCTCAAAGGGGACCTCGACGCCGCCGAGAATGAGCTTCCGATGCTCCGCCAGGCGGTGCACATCGTAGCCGTGACCGATCCTCATAGGCCATCCCTCCTTTGCAGGATCGCCTCCGCCAGAATCAGGTCCGACGGAACGGTGATCTTCAGATTTTCCTCGCTGCCCGGTGTCAAACGGACCTGCAGCCCGGCATATTCCGCGGCGGAGCAGTCGTCCGTCAGCGGCAGGTTTTGTTTCAGGGCGGCTTGCAGCGCCGAATGGATGGCGAAAGTGTCAAAGACCTGGGGCGTCTGCACCGCAAAGAGGGCCGAGCGGTCCGGGGTCTGCTCCACCACGCCGTTTTTCGCGATTTTTATCGTATCGTGGACCGCGATGGCCGGGGCTGCTGCGCCGCAGCGCTCCGCAGCCTCCACCGCCGCGTCAATGACCGGCACCGTCACCAGAGGCCGTGCGCCGTCGTGGATGGCGACCAGGGGCGTCTGGACCGCCTTCAGCCCGCACAGGACCGATTCAGCCCGGCTGCTGCCGCCGGTAACAGCCCCAATAAACTTCGGCTCGGCGGCGCACATTGCTGTCACACGATCCAACAAGTCCTCCCGCGTGACCACAGTGATGGCGCTGATCCGCTCGCTTTTCGCCAGCGCACGCACCGCCCGAAGCAGCATGGGCACGCCGCCCACCTCGGTCATGGCTTTGTCGATGCCGCCCATCCGCCGGGCAGAGCCTGCGGCGACGACGATGGCCGTACAAGCGTTTTTCATATTACAGCTCCATTACCGTTTTCTTGAATTCCGCGCCCCGGACCATAAAGTTCTTGAACCGGTCAAAGGCGGCGCTGGCAGGGGACAGGAGCACCACGTCTCCCGGCACGGCGCGTTTTGCCGCCGTTCGGACGGCTTCGTAAAAATCGCCGATCTCCAGAATTTCCGGCGTGACCTCCGCAGCCCTTGCAGCCGCCGCGATCTTACCGCCGGTGTCTCCGGTGCAGATGAGCAGCTTGACGTGGGCCGCGATCTCCGGTCCGAGAACGTCGTAGGGGATGTGCTTGTCATAGCCGCCGGCGATGAGGATGACCTTCTGCGAAAAGCTCCGCAGGCCTGCGATGGTGCGGCTGGGGGAGGAGGCGATGGAATCGTTGTAATAGGAGACGCCGTCCTTAATGCGCACCAGCTCGATGCGGTGCTCCACGCCGCCGAAATGTCCGGCCACATAGCGGATGTCCTCGCCCGACACCATGCCCTCCACCGCCAGGATGGCGGCCATGTAGTTTTCCACATTGTGGATGCCTGGCAGGAGGATGTCGCATCGAGACAGGACGGGAACGCCGTCCCGCAGCACCGTGTCGCCCTCCAGATAGAGGCCGTCCACCGGCTCTTTGCGGGAGAACCGCTTGACGGTGCCCCTGGCCTCGGCGGCAAAGCCCTCGGTCAGTTCGTTGTCGTGGTTGACGATGAGAATGTCCCGGTCGGTCTGTCGGAGGAAAATATTCTTCTTTGCCGATACGTATTCGGCCATATCCTTGTGCATATCCAGATGGTTGGGGGCCAGATTGGTCACCACGGCAATATGGCAGCTTTGCCGCAGATCCATGAGCTGGAAGGAACTGAGCTCCAGAACCACCTTGTCGCTCTCCTGCATCTGGTCGGCCTTGTCCAGCAGGGGCGTACCGATGTTGCCGCCCAGCCAGACCCGGTGCCCCGCGTGCTTCAGCAGCTCGGAGATCAGGGTGGCGGTGGTGGTCTTGCCGTCAGAGCCGGTCACGCCGATGATCTGGCAGGGACAGACCTCAAAAAAAGCCTCCATTTCGCTGGTGATTTCCGTTCCGGCTTCCCGCAGGGCCACCAGCTCCGGCTTTTCCGGGTGCAGGCCCGGGGTGCGGAAGGCCACGTCGCCGGAGATGTTTTTCAGATAGTCCTCGCCCAGATGGAGCCGCGCACCCATGCGCTCCAGCTCCAGTATTTCCGGGTCCAGCGCCTCCCGGGGGGTGCGGTCGCAGCCGGTCACGTCGATGCCGTAGCGCAGCAGAAGCCGCATCAGGGGTCGATTGCTGACGCCCATGCCCAAAACCAAAACTCTCTTACCTGTTAGACGCTGGAAATATGCAGCAAGTTCCAAGAAAAACGCCCTCTTTTCCGTGTTTTCCTTTTTATTATACCGCGGAAAAAGAAATTTTGCAATCTGTTTGACAACGGGGAGAAAATAAAGTACAATATTTCCGCAACCGGGACGGACAGCCGCGTGGCTCCGCCGAAAGGCGATTCCATGAGGAAAGTCCGGGCTCCACAGGGCAAGAATAACGGGTAACGCCCGCCGAAGGCGACTTCAGGAAAAGTGCAACAGAAATAAACCGCCCCATCGGGAATTCCGACGGGGTAAGGATGGAAAGGCGAGGTAAGAGCTCACCCGCCGCATGGGAACATTGCGGCGCTGTAAACTCTATTCGGAGCAACACCGTGGAGGAGGCAATGGTCGGCCCGACCGCTTCCGGGGAGGTGGCTTGAGCGTACCGGCAACGGTGCGTCGAGATAGATGGCTGTCAAGACAGAACCCGGCTTATAGTCCCGATTGTGCAAAAACCGCAGAGCGTGCAGTAACGCTCTGCGGTTTTTGCACAAATGATGGGTCAGCCTGCGCCTTCCTCAGCAATCAGCGCCTGCACCACATAGCCTGCAAGCATCAGACCGGCGCAGGACGGCACCCAGGACACGGAGCCGGGGATACTCCGTCTGCCGGGAGGAGGTGTTTCCAACCCCTCGGGGGTCATGGGCAGCTCCTCGCTGTAGAGGACCGTGTGATGCAGGATGCCCCGGCTGCGAAGCTCCCGCCGCATGATCCGTGCCAGGTGACAGCAGCTGGTCTTGGAGATGTCCGTGATGCAAAACCGGGTGGGATCCAGCTTGTTTCCCGTGCCCATGGCGCTGATGATAGGGATGCACCGCTCCTTTGCCGTCTGAATCAGACTGAGCTTGCAGGAGACCAGGTCGATGGCATCGACGATATAATCATAGGCTTCCGTGAAAAAACGCTCCTTGGTCTCCTCGCTGTAAAGCTCCGGCAGGGAAGTGACGCGGCAGTCCGGGTTGATGTCCCGCACCCGCGCCGCCATCACGTCAGCTTTGTACTGCCCCAGGGTGGAGTGAAGGGCGCAGAGCTGTCGGTTGAGGTTAGTCATGCCCACGGTGTCGTTGTCCACCAGGGTCAGTCTGCCGATACCTGCGCGGGCCAGACCCTCGGCGGCATAGCTGCCCACGCCGCCGATCCCGAAGACGATGACATGAGCGCGGCGCAGACGCTCCATGGCCCGGGCTCCCAGGAGCATTTCCTCCCGCAGAAAGGCTTCTTCCATAATGATCTCCTTTGCAAAAGACGGGCGCTGCGAACAGCGCCCGTCTTTATTCTTTTCATCAGCCGTAGATGGACACGTTGCCCAGCATGGCGTTTTCCTCGCTGTAGCCGCAGGCTTCCGTGGCTTCCGCGATGGCGTTCTCGGCCCACTCGTTGACCAGAGCGGCGTTGACGGCCTTGGTGCTGTAATTGTCGCCGTAACCGGTGAAGTAGAGGACCAGGGTGGTGCCGTTGACGTCAAAGACCTTATAGTCCCCGACGGTGCGGTCCTCCAGGAACCAGTCCAGGATCTCCGGGGAGACGCCGGACATGGTGGAACGGGTCATGCCCTTGACCTCACCGTCTTCCTCGGAGGAATACTCGGCAATCAGGGACTTGAAGTTCTCCAGGCTGCTGTCGGCGGCCAGAGCGGTCTCCACAGCCTCCAGCTTTTCCGCGGCGGTCAGTTCGTTCTCGTCGTGCTCGTGGTCGACTTCCTCGCCCTCTTCATGCTCATGGTCGGCCTCGATGACCAGCTCCATAATGTTGACGGTCTGGTAGTCTTCCTTGTCGATGAGCTTGAAGACGTAGAAGGTGGTGTCCTCCTTGGCAAACATCTTCACGTCGCCGGGCTGAGCTTCGTCAAAGAGCCAGGTGGCGGCGTCCTCGCTGACCAGAGAGGTCACGGAGGCGCGGGTATTGTCTGCGCGGACGGATACGTTCTCGTCGTCAACGTTGAAGTTGGCTTCCATTTCCTCCGCAGCCTGTTTGGCCTTGGCGGTATCTTCGTCAGTGACCTCGGGAGTGGTGCCGTCCTCGGCAGTCTCCACCATGCTGGAGCCGGAAATGGTATAGAGATAGTAGGTGGCCACGTCGTAGTCCTCAGGGCTTTCGTTGTAGCGGGCGCTGATCTCCTCAGCACTGTAAGTCAGCTCAGAGCCGTAGTGCTCGGCAACGTAGTTGACGGTCAGGTACTGACGGTAGCCCTTGGCGTTGCAGCCGCTGCCGAAAACGCGGCGGATCAGGCTGTTGAGGGACTCGCCGTTGGTGTCGGCATAGCCCTGCATGACATCCATGCCGGCCTCGACTTCGCTCTCGATTTCCTCAGTGACCTCAAAGCCGGCATCCATGGCGGCGTTGTAGAGGACATAGGTGCTGACGGCGCTGGACTTGGCGGCGTCGGCGATGAGCTGGGCCCAGGTGACGTTATAGGTACCGTCGGTGAGCTCCTTGTCTTCCAGATAGGAGCTGTCGATGCCGAACAGGCCCAGATACATGGCACCGTCGGAGGTCACATACTGCTTATCCAGGCCGACGGAGGTGTCAATGCCCACATAGCTGGCATAGGAGCTGAGGGTGTTGACTGTGGTATTGTAGAAGTAGTTGAATTCTTTTACGCTGACGTCGTGGCCGCCGACGGTGAGGACCGTCTTGCTGCGCTTCTGATTGAGTTGGATCATCAGTACGCTGAAAACCAGGGCAAGGACCAGAACGATGGTGATGGCGAAGATCCAGCCTTCCGACAGCTTCTTCTTTTTCTTCGGTGCGGCAGGAACGGTCTCACCGGGCTGCTGCATACGCTTTTTTCTTTCACGGGAAGCGCTCATTGTTAATTACCTCTCATTCGTGGGATCTGCCCGGAAATGATTCCAGGCGTAGAACAGTGTCTATTATACTGTGAAATATCGCGTCTTGCAAGTAAAAAGTGAAAAATCTGAAAAAAGTTTTCAGATTTTTATACTTCAGGGCAAAAAGACAGAAAAAAGACGGCGTCAGCCGTCTTTTCAAAGCCCCGCTATAGCCGTGTAGCTCCGTTTATAACCTGCACGAAAGGGCAGGTGGGTCGCCTCTCCGCATCTTAGCTGCTTCCAACGTCCATTCACGGTCAGGGCCGGAACGGGAGGCCTGCAATCCGAGGCGGAAGTCCGGCGTCCCTTAAAAATGATGTGGGTTTAAAGGGAACTATCACGCACCAAGCAGGGAACTTATTTTACTATACTGCGTCTAATCCTCAGGCTCTTCGTCTTCAAACATCGTCTGCATCAGCAGGTCGTAGACCGCTTCCAGCTCGTCATCGTCCTCCACGGTGACTAAGACAGGCTCGTCGCCGTCCATGACGGACTTGAGAATGCTGACCTCCAGCTCCTCTGCGTCTTCACTGACGTCGGCAGGGGTCAGTGCCATGTATTCGGCGCCCTTATAGGTCACGGTGGAGAGGACCTCCAGCTCGTATTCAACGCCGTCTTCATCGGTAATGGAAATATAATTCGCACCGTAGTCCTGTTCCATGGGGGGCCTCCTGTTTTTTTCTGTCTTTAGTATAACCGCAGCCACAGAGAAAATCAAGAGGAAATCCGCCGACGGTCAGGAAATAAAATCTTCCAGGGTGGCGGCCAGGGCTCTGGCATCGTCGCAGTGGATGCCCCGGTTCAGAGCCTCTGCATCAGCTTCCGGCAGCATGGAGACGGAATAGCCGGTGCGCTGCACGATGCCGCTGTCTTCATCCTTGACGGCCACAAAACCGCCGTCGTTGAAGATCAAAAAGCCGGCTGACATTATAAAAAGAAATAATGAAATGAGGCATCTATGAGATCTGCGAGAAAAAAACCAATTCATTTTTATCACCCACCGTAGCTTTCCCACAAAAAACCTGTTTTATCAAACAAAAAAAGCACTAATACCGATTTGACAAGCGTGATATAATTATATAGATAGGCGCAATGTTCCTGCGTACTTTTGCTTTTTACGTCGGTCTTCCGCATCTGCTGCGGCTGCCGACAGGACCATAGATAGGAAGAGAGGTATTTTTATGGCTGATAAAGCACCTATGGCAGCAAAAAAACCCCATCTGGCCTGGCGGATTACCCGTGTCGTGCTTCATGTTCTCGGCATTGTCGCCCTTTGGACGCTGGTCATCGCCGGGACCCTTGCACTCATTGTCGGCATTGCCGGTTCCATCTTTTTCAAAGAGGCTTCGGGCTATCTCAAGAATGATGTTATCCCCAGTGCCTACGAATATGCGGAGAACCTGTCCCTGAGCGACATCAATCTCGCCCAGACCTCCATTTTGTATTATACCGACAAGGAGACCGGAGAAGCCAGAGAACTGCAGCAGCTCTACGCCACGGAAAACCGCATTTGGGTCAGCTATGACCAGATCCCGGAGGACATGATCAACGCCTGCATCGCCATCGAGGACAAGCGCTTCCCCGAGCATGACGGCGTAGACTGGCTGCGCACACTTTCCGCCGTGAAGAACTTTGCCGGCGGCGATTCCTCCTTCGGCGCTTCCACCATCACCCAGCAGCTCATCAAAAACCTCTCCCATGAGGACGATGTGACCATCAACCGCAAGGTGCAGGAGATCTTCCGCGCCCTGGCGGTGGAGGAGCGCTACACGAAAAAAGAGATCATCGAATGGTATCTCAACACCATTTACCTCGGAGAGGGCTGCTACGGCGTACAGAGCGCCGCGGAGGTCTACTTCGGCAAGGATGTCAGCGAACTGACGGCGGCGGAATGTGCCTCCATCATCGCCATCACCAACAACCCGTCCCTCTACGACCCCTATATCAACCCGGAAAACAACCGGGAGCGCCAGCTCACCATTTTGTATGAGATGTACTCCCAGGGCTACCTGAAGACCGAGGCTGCCTACAAGGAAGCCAAGACCCAGGAGATGGCCTTCCACAACGGACGCTATGACGAAGAGACTTACCTGTGCGGTAACTGTGGCTTCGACGGCCCCCGCAGCAAGTACAACAAGGGCGACGATGACGTATATTACTGCCCCAGCTGCGGTACCGCCAACTATGCCGTTGACGACAACAACGCCTATTCCTACTTCGTCGACACGGTTTACCGAGAGGTCGTCAACGACCTGGCGGAAAAATATGACATCAGTGACCGGGCCGCGGTCCAGAAATTGCTCACCGGCGGCTACAGCATCTACACCACCTACGACCCGGAGGCCCAGGAGATCGTGGACCGCGTCTACGAAAATCCGGACAACGTACCTGACACCGTCAGTACCCAGCAGCTCCAGTCTGCCGTCGTCATCATCGACAACGAGACCGGCGATATTGTCGCCATGTCCGGCGGCGTGGGAGAAAAGGAAGCAAGTCTGTCCCTGAACCGCGCCACCCAGAGCAAGCTGCCCACCGGTTCGTCCATTAAGCCCATTGCGGTCTATGCGCCTGCCATCGAGGCCGGCGTTATCACTCCCGCGACGGTCATTGAGGATTCACCTCTCTATGAGGATACGAGCTGGCCGAAAAACTACACCCGCGGCTACACGGGCCACTGCACCGTTTTGAGCGCCGTTACCAGCTCTGTCAACACCGTGTCTGTCAAGGCCCTGAACCTGCTGGGCCTGCAGAACAGCTATGATTTTCTGACCCAGAAGCTGGGCATTACCACCCTGGTCGACGATATGGAGGTCGGCGGACAGCACTATTCCGACATCGCCTACGCGCCCCTTGGCCTGGGTGAGCTGACCTACGGCCTGACGGTGCGGGAAATGGCCCAGGCCTATGCCACCTTCCCCAACGACGGCGTTTTCCGTGAGGCCCGGACCTACACCAAGGTTGTCGACTCCGAAGGCAATGTAATCCTCGACAACACCCAGGAGAGCCACACCGCCGTCAGCGAAAAGACCAGCTTCTATATGAATTATATGCTCAGAAACGTTGTCTCCTACGGCACCGGCACGCCTGCCTATATGAGCAACATGGCCGTCGCCGGCAAGACAGGTACCTCCAACAACGACCAGACCCGCTGGTTTGCCGGCTACACGCCCTACTATACCGCCGTTGTCTGGTGCGGCTACGACGAGCCGGAGCAAATCATCCTGTCCAATTCCTGGACCAACCCGGCCATCACTATGTGGAACCAGGTCATGAAACCCCTGCATGAGGGACTGGAATACCGTGATTTTACCGATTCCGGCGCATATTACTACACGATCTGCACCGACTGCGGCAAGCTCGCCACGGAGGCATGCAAGAAGGATGTCCGTTCCAACGGCAACAACCGTACCGCCTCCATCCGCCTCTTCTCGGAGGATGTGCCCTCGGAGACCTGCAACTGCCACGTCTTGGTCGAAATATGCAAGGACTCGGGCCAGATCGCCACAGAGTACTGCAAGGACACCACCGAGGTGGGTATGCTCCTGAAGGAATATGCCTGGGATAAGGATGTGCAGGCGAAAGCCGACTTCATCTACGACCCGGACGACAAGAATGCCGTCTGTAAGCTCCATGACGAGCACAGCGCTACCGAGACGACGGAGAGC
>CALZCW010000011.1 GCA_945635805.1 uncultured Clostridia bacterium | reverse complement strand
TCCTTGGCCAGTTCCTTCATCACGTCCAGTACCTCGCCCACCATCTCGGGGTCAAGGGCGGAGGTAGGCTCGTCAAAGAGCATCACATCCGGCTCCATGGCCAGGGCGCGGACGATGGCCAGCCGCTGCTTCTGACCGCCGGAGAGCTTGGAGGGCATGGTGTCGATCTTTTCCAGCAGTCCGACTCTTTCCAGCAGCTCCTCGGCTTTGGCGTTGGCTGCATCCTTATCCATTTTTTTCACCAGCGTAGGCGCCAGAGTGATATTTTTCCGGACGGACAGATGGGGGAAGACGTTGAAATGCTGAAACACCATTCCCATTTTCTGGCGGTGCAGGTCGATGTCCACCTTTTTCCCGGTGATCTCCTGACCTTCAAAAAAGATATGACCCTTGTCAGGGACCTCCAGCAGGTTCAGGCAGCGCAAAAAGGTGCTCTTTCCACCGCCGGAAGGCCCGATAATGGAAACGGTTTCGCCGGTGTGGATGGTCTCGGAGACGCCCTTGAGGACGTGCAGCTTGCCGAAGCTCTTGTGCAGGTCCACCGTTTTGATCAATTCATTTGTTTCCATGGGCCATTTTCCTTTCCAGAGCGCCTACCAGCTTGCTCAGCGGATAGGTCATGCAAAGATAGATCAAGCCGACAATGAGCAGCGGTTCCAAATTGAGATAGGTCGCGCCGTTGACTTTTTTGTAGGAGGTCATCAGGTCGCCAATGAAGAAGGTGGAGGCCAGAGAGGTCTCTTTCAGAATCATAATGAACTCATTGCCCAGGGCGGGCAGGATGTTCCGGATGGCCTGGGGTAAAATGATGCGCAGCATGGTCTGGCTTTTGCTCATGCCCAGGCTTCTGGAAGCCTCTGCCTGACCGGAGTCGACAGCCTGGATGCCGGAACGGAAGACCTCAGAGACATAGGCAGAGGAGTTGATGCACAGAGCAATGGCGACCCACATAAAGGCTGACAGGTCAAGGAAGGGCAGAAGCTCCGGAACCACGAAATAGAAGATCGTCAGCTGCAGCAGGATCGGCGTGCCGCGGATGACCTCGACATAAACGGAAACGAGGAAGCGGACGATACGGAAGCGGGATCTTTTCAGCATTGTGACCACGGCGCCAAGGAGCGCGCCCAGCAGCACCGCGATGGCGGTCAGTTCCAGGGTCGTGGGGATGCCCTCCAATAAGAATACCCGCCAGTATTTTTTCATGATGTCTATGATATTATTTATAATAGTCCCGATGTCCATAGGCCTATCCTTTCTGCATTAGGAATCTATTTCAACAAGAGACACCGCAGCGTGCGCAATGCACGCTGCAAGTGTTGTCTCTTGATTCAGTATCAATCGCTTCAAATGAGGAGATAAGGATCAATCGGCTGCAACGCTGCCGTTGTCGTCGTAGGAGATCTCCTGTGCGTCCTTGGAGCCGGCAAGAATCTCAGCTTCCTCATACCACTCGGCGTACAGTCCGGCGGCTTCCGCCTTGGCAAGGATGGCGTTGACCTTCTCGGTCATTTCATCGTCGCCCTTTTTCAGGATGACTAAATTGCCCACATACTTGGGATCGACGTCGAACTCAAAGCCGCTCAAAGCGACATCGGGATCGTTGGAGAGAAACACGTCAGCCTGGCCCTTGGCAACGGCAATGAAGTCAAAATCGCCTTTCTTTAGCTGCATCAGGGCGGTGGAGAGGTCGCCGATGGTGACGATCTCAGCGCCGGGAAGCTGCTCCTGGCAGAGCTGCTCCTGCAGGGAAGCGTTCTGCGCGCCGATCTTCATGCCGGCGAAATCGTCGACAGAGGCGAACTGGCCTTCCTTGTCCTTCAGGGTGATGATGACCTGCTCGGTTTCATTGTCGCCTGCATAGTAGTAATCGGACAGGTTGTAGTTTGCCGCACGGTCTTCCATCCAGGAGAAGCCGGAGATAGCCAGCGTCGCCTTGCCGGAGGTGACGGCAGTGGGGCAGGAATCGAAGCTCATGGGAAGGATCTCAAGCTCCATGCCCAACTCATCAGCGATGTACTTGGCGAGCATGATGTCAAAGCCCACATACTGGTCCTGGCCGGTCTTGGAGACATCACAGAATTCCATGGGAGCGAAATCCGGTGAGGTTGCCACTGTCAGAACGTTTTCGCTGCTCTTTCCGCAGCCGGTGAACAGTGCGGCCACCATCAGGACCGCTAACAGCAGTGCAAACATCTTTTTCATTTTTCATTTCCTCCATTTTCCATGATCGGGCGGTCGCCCGTGGATTTGATAACCATACTATATACGAATATTTATTCGTTGTAAAGAGAAAAATTCGTATTTTTATGCAATTCGGAAGAATGACAAGAGAAGGTCTGCTGAACAGAGGACATTTTGTGCGAGATCACAATAAAGAACGCCGCCGCATCTCCGTATCGACGGAAGATGCAGCGGCACACTATAACCTTATGAGTTTTTTATTCATACTGCCTGCAGCCCAATGCCTTGGCCTGCTCCCGCAGGGAGAGCAGATCGGAAAAGGTCTCCGGGCGCTTACTGACGTCCCGCAGCAGGGCGGAGGGATGGTAGATGGCCATGTAGCTCACGCCGTCGCGCCGGGTCCATTGACCATGCTCCCGGGTAATCCGGAAATCGGGCGTGATCAGCCGCATAGCGGCGATACGTCCCAGACAGACGACGATTTTAGGCTGTAACAGCCTCAACTGCTCCTGTAGGAAGCCGATACAGGCGTCCTGTTCCTCGGGCATGGGGTCCCGGTTCTGGGGCGGACGGCATTTGACGATGTTACAGATGTAGCAGTTGTGTCGGCCCAGGTCGATAATGGAGAGCATCTCGTCAAGAAGCTGACCTGCCGCGCCGACAAAAGGCTCACCGGTCAGATCCTCCTGCTGGCCGGGACCCTCGCCGACGAACACAATGTCTGACGGTGCACTACCGACGCCAAAGACTACCTTGTTCCGGGTCCTTGCCAGGGGACAGGCGGTGCATTGCAGACAGCGCTGCCGTAAAGCGTCCAGCTCAGTCATCGTAACCACTCCTATGACGGGCGGCCTGCTGACGTCGGCGCTTGCGCTGCTGCTTGGCCTTATGGACGTTCACCGCCCGGAGGATCAGCAAAATGATAAACAGCACGCTCAAAAGCAACAGGGGAACGGTCAGATACCAGTAGCGCTGGAAGCCCGACGGACGGCCCTCGGTGGACAGGTCCTCGCCGCCGACGCTTTCGACGGGACGCTCCTCCTCCCGTTTGACCGCAGTCAGTGTGACCAGGTCGCTGGTTGCCAGCGGGATGTCGTTATACATAGCAGTGACTGTGCCGACCCGCTGGCCTTTTTCCAACGGCGCCTCCAGCGTCTGAGAAGCATCGTAATGGAGGCTCAGGGTGATGTTTTCCGGCTGGTAGTTCTTCGGCAGCAGAACGGTCACATTGTCTTTGGCGTGGACGACCACGTTCTCCCGCCCGTCGGCGTAGAGGACCTGGGGCTGACCCAGCATGGCCGTGTTGGAAAGGACCTGGACGTAGGTGAAGGTCTCAAAACCGTACTCAAAGAGCTTTTTCGTCTCGATGAAGCGCATATCCAAGTCTTCGCCGTTGTTGTCGATCAGCATTTCACAGCCGCAGACGATGCTCAGAAAAGCAAGGTCGCCGCTGAACGCGGTGGAGATCAGACAGCCGCCGGCCGGAGTGGTAAAGCCGGTCTTGATGCCCTGAGCCAGAGAATAGTAGTAGCGGTTCTCCATGTCTGTGCTGGTCAGGTAGTTGGTAGTGTGCAGGAGGCGCTCGCCGGACTTGTTGGTTGCCGGGACCGTGTGGGCCGTGGTGGTGGCAAACTCGCGGAACTGGGGGTTCTGCCACGCCCAGGTGGCTAAAATCGCAAGGTCGCGGACGGTGGTGTAGTGGTCCTCGTCATGCAGGCCGTGGGTGTTGGCGTAGTGGGTGCCGGACATACCCAGGGTCTGGGCCTGCCGGTTCATAAGGTCGACAAAGGCTTCTACACTTCCGGATATGTATTCAGCGACCACATTGCAGCCCTCGTTGGCGGAGGAAACCATGATGCAGTACAAAAGCTCCCGCAGACTGATCTCCTCGCCCTCCACCAGCCCGGCCGTGCTGCCGTAAACGCTGAGATTTTCCAGCGCCGTGGAGGAGACCGTCAGGGTGTCGTTCAGATCCCCGTATTCCAGAGCCAGCATACAGGTCATGATCTTGGTCAGGCTGGCAGGGTAGAGGCGCAGGTCCAATTCCTCGCCGTAGACGATGGTGTGGCTGTTAAGCTCGATGAGAGCCGCAGCTTTGACGCGGACGTCGAAGTCCTCTGCGGGGAAACAGTATTCGATCAGCTCCGGCGGCAGCTCGAAGCCTGTGGGAAGCTGAAGATCGTCAGAACCGCCCTGTGTGTCAGGCGCTGACGGCTCGGGATCTGCCGGGGTCTGCGTCTCCACAGTATCGGAAGCCGACGACTCCAATGCTCCATCGCCTTCCGGAGAGGCCTCCGCTGCAAAGCAGGAAAAGACCGGCTGCAGCAGCAGACAGAGAAGCAAAAAAGCGGCAAGACATCTGATTTTTTTCATAAATATCCTCCAAACCACGCGGAAAGGATTGCCGCGGGGGACTCAACTGTGATATAATAGCTTTATTAGCAGTACTCCGTAACATAAAAGCAGCACACCAACGTCCGTAGGGGCGGACGACTCTGTTCGCCCGCGCAGAAGCTACCGACTGCGTACAAGACTGATTCTTTGTACTATCTGCTGCTGCGCTGACGGCACGCCGGGTCGGCGTGCCCTACGAGTTGCCTACAGTTTTAATGCTACAGAATAACAGCAGCGTTCAAATGACCGCTGTGTTCTTTCCGACACTGCCGGGGAAAACTGTGACCGCCGCCGGTTCCGAACGGCGGATCCTGTAGATATTATAGCAGAAAACCCGGACCTGTCAAGAAAGCAGCACGCAAAACCGAGATGTTCCGAGGAGAAAGCTATGAAACGAAAAACCGCTGAACTGCTCCTGCTGCTCCTTGTGGTAGCCGTACTGGCCTTTTCCTCCGGCTATGCCTTGGGAGAAGCCAACCAGGCCGGAATGGTCGAACTGACCGTTCAACAGTCGGCGCTCCCGGCTCAGAGCGGTGAGACGCTCCCGCCTGCGGACACACAGCCGGAACCGTCAACCGCGTCAGAGCAGACTGCTCCGATTGAGCGCGCGGGCGGACTTCTGAACCTGAATACCGCCGGAAAAGAGGAACTGATGGAGCTTCCCGGCATCGGAGAGGTGCTGGCTGAGCGGATCATTGCATACCGGCAGGAAATCGGCGGCTTTACCGCTGTAGAGGACCTGCTTAACGTGGAAGGCATTGGCGAAAAGCGCCTGGATGCCATCTGTGACCTGATTACTGTGGAGGCAGCTTATGAAGATACTGGTAGTTGACGATGAAGAATTGCTCGTAAAGGGCATCCGTTTTAATTTGCAGAACGACGGCTATGAGGTCGTTACTGGCACCAACGGCAGGGAGGCGGTGGAGCTGGCCCACGACCCGGAGGTCCGGCTCATCATTCTGGATATCATGATGCCGGAGATCGACGGGCTGGAGGCCTGCCGCAGAATCCGGGAATTTTCCGATGTTCCCATCATCATGCTCACTGCCCGCACCCAGGATATGGACAAGCTGCTGGGCTTTGAACATGGCGCGGACGACTATCTGACCAAGCCCTTTAATATTCTGGAATTGAAAGCGCGGATCCGCGCCCTGCTTCGTCGCAGCGGCGGCTATGAGACCAAGCACGACCGTATCACCGTCGGCGCCATTACCGTCGACACGCGGGAGCGCAACGTCTATAAGGACGGCGTGGCGGTGGACCTGACGGCCCGCGAATTTGACGTGGTGGAGCTGCTTATCCGCAATCCCAACCGGGTCTATTCCCGGGAAAATCTGCTGGACCTGATCTGGGGCTACGAGTACCGCAGCGACATCCGCACCGTGGACGTCCACATCCGCCGTATCCGTGAAAAGCTGGAAACCGTTCCGGCATCGCCGGAATACATTATGACCAAGTGGGGAGTTGGATACTATTTCAAAGCGTAAACGAAGGATGCCGCTGCTGCCCAGCAGCTCACAGCTCCGCTATGCGATGGCGTACATCCTGGTCACTGCGGTGGTTCTGGTCATTCTGAATATCTATACCTCCACGACCATGCGCCAGATTACTTTTTCGGCGCAGAAGCAGGCCCTGGAAGAAAAAGCGCAGTTGATGACAACTGCGCTCTTGCAGGTTTCGGATCTTTCCTCGCCGGAAACGGAGCAGGCGATCGAGTCTCTGGACGAGCTGCACACCACCCGAACCGTGGTCGTCGATGCCTCCGGTATGGCCCTGTATGACTCCCTGGAGATCGGGAACTCCGTGGGGAAGCTGCTGCTGTTTCCCGAGCTGGTGACGGCCCTGAAGGGCAATGATGTGTTTTACAGCGGCTATGACGACGGCGCCATCGAGAGCCGTGCCGCCGTACCGCTGATGCGCGGCGGTGAGATCCTGGGCGCGGTCTATCTGATGCAGTACGATACGGACCAGGGTGCCCTCATCAACGCCATTCAGATGAACGTACTGCGCATTTCCGTTGTGCTGGAAATCGGCATTGTTCTGATGGCCCTGGTGTTCTCCATCGCCTTTTCCCGCCGCCTGCGCAGGATTTTGCTCTCCGTGCGCATGATGCGCGACGGCGACTACAGCCACAAGATCGAGCTGCGCGGACACGACGAGATCGACCGCCTGGGGCGCGAATTCAACAACCTGGCCGAGCGGCTGGAGCAGTCGGAGCAGAGCCGCCGACAGTTTATTTCCGATGCCTCCCACGAGCTGAAAACGCCCCTTGCCACCATCAAGCTCCTGTCCGACTCCATTTTGCAAAATGAAATGGACGTGGCGACCCAGCGGGAATTTATCGGTGACATTGGCCGGGAAGCAGACCGTCTGGGACGCCTGTCGCAGAAGCTCCTGACCCTGACCCGCCTGGACAGCGCCGTGAATGAGGAACGGGAGATCATTGACCCGGCGCCCACGGTGCAGAAGGTGGTGCGGATGCTTCAGCCTCTGGCGCAGCTTCGGGACATCACCCTCAACTGCCGCCTGAGTGACGGCTGCAGCGTTTTGATGGTGGAGGACGATCTCTATCAGATCGCCTTCAATCTGGTAGAAAACGCCATAAAATACAACCGGGACAAGGGCAGTGTGGAGGTTGTTCTGCAGCGGATCGGCCAGGACATGGGCCTGACCGTTGCCGATACGGGCACCGGCATCCCCGAGGAAGCGCGGGAGCATATCTTTGAACGCTTCTACCGGGTGGATAAGGCCCGCTCCCGTGCTGCCGGCGGCGCAGGACTTGGGCTTTCCATCGTCCACGACATGGTCACGCGAAATTTCGGCACCATCGGCGTCAGCAGCAGACCTGGCGGCGGTACGGTATTCACCGTGACCTTCCCGCTGTTTGAAACGGAGGAGATGGAATGAAACCACGGATGATTTTCAGCGCGGTCTGCCTGCTCCTTTGCGGTTTGCTGCTCTTTGCCTGCGCGACGGACGAGGAGAATGCCGCAGGCGATGCTTCCTTTCAATTCTATTATCCCCGGAATGAATGTGACAGCGAGGGTGCTTTTTGCGCGGTATCGGCGGGAATCGACGCAGAGGAGCTATCCCTGCAAGAACTGGTGACGGCCTATCTGCAGGCACCGGTGCCGGAGAATTGCTGCCCGGCGGTGCCGGAGGACTGGCGGCTTGCCAAGGCAGAAATGGACGGAAGCAGCGCTCTTGTTCGCTTTACCGGCACGAGCGTGTCGGGGGTGGAGCGTTCCGTCACCCTTGCCTGCCTGACGCAGACCCTGCTGCAGCTGGAGGAGGCGGACAGCATCTATGCGTTTCTCCCCGGTGAGGCGGACCCCGTGATACTGGCGGAGAGCGACATCCAGACGAAAGACCTGGGGATGCTGCCGCAGGAGGAACTGATGGTCTATTACACGCCGGATGCGCAGATGCGCTATCTGACGGCCCAGACTCTGTCGGTGGAGGCCATGACCGAGGCGGAAAAGCCCGCGTTCCTCATGGACTTTCTGCTGGAGGAGCTGACCGGAAGCTGCATCCCCGAGGGGACGACGCTGCTGGATATCAGCGTAGAAAACGGGGTGTGTACCCTCAATCTTTCCTCCGAATTTGTGAAGAATCTTCCCCAGAGTTTTTCCGTTGAGCGTATGGCGGTCTACGCCATCGTCAACTCCCTGACGGAGCTTGACTCTATCACCACGGTGGATTTCTGGGTGACGGGCGCGCCGCTGGATACCCTGTATCTGATGGATCTGTCTGCCGGCGTGGGCCGGGACGAGAGTGTTGTTGCCGCCTCTGTCAATAAGGACGCGGTGGATATTACCCTGTATCCTGCCCACAGTACCGACGGCCTGTTGGTGCCCATTGCCCGGATGCTGGAGCCCAAATCGGATGGCACCATGGAGGAAGCAGCGTTGGAAGCGCTGCTGCGCTATGAGGGCGGCAACGGCCTGCAAAGCTGTATCCCGTCGGGCACAAAGCTTCTGTCGCTGCGGCTGGAAAACGGCACCTGCACGGTGGATCTGACCGGTGAGTTCCTCGGCGGCTGTGCCGATGCCCAGCAGGAAGCCTGCGCAGTGCGTTCGGTCGTTGCCACCATGTGCGCTCTGCCGGAAATCCAATCGGTGGAGATTTTAGTGGAGGGCCTGGAGCCGTCCTACCGCGACAGCAGTTTGGCCCTGGTGCATCAGGTCGAGGAGGACTGGCTTGCGGAATAGGACCGGCAAAGGATGTTCTTATAACGGAAGATAAAACAAGGAACGGTGGGAAATCACATTTCCCGCCGTTTCTTTCGACAAACGGTGCGGACAAATCGGCGTATAGTAAACGCATACAGATTTTCTGTATGCGTCTTTTGCATATTTTGGGAGGAGAGCATATGAAACTGACAAGCTATGTGCAGGAACGGCAGCTCACCGTCGCCCTGGCGGGGGAGATCGACCATCACTGCGCCCGGGAAATGATGGAGGCGATCTCCGAAAAGATCGACCTCTATCTGCCCCTGCGCTGTATTCTGGATTTCCGGGATGTCCGCTTTATGGATTCCAGCGGCATCGCTGTGGTGCTTCACACCCTGCGGCGCATGAACACCCTGCAGGGAAAGCTGCTTCTGCAAAACATCCCCGCCCAGCCCTATAAGGTGCTTCGGGCAGCAGGGATCGAAAAAATTACGGAGATCAAGGAGGAATGTCCCCAATGAAAAGCGAAAACTACATGGAACTGAAGTTCCCGAGCAAATCCGCCAACGAGGCCTTTGCCAGAGCCGCGGTGGCCTGCTTTGCCGCGCAGCTTGATCCAACCCTGGACGAGCTGGGCGACATCAAGACGGCCGTGTCCGAGGCCGTCACCAACTGCATCGTCCACGCCTATCCGGACGAACTGGGGGAGATTGTCCTGAAAGCGCGGATCCTGCCGGATTCCGTTCTGGATATCGTCATCAAGGATCGGGGTCGCGGCATTGAGGACATTGAAAAGGCCCGCACACCGATGTTCACCACCGGCGGCGCGGACCGTTCCGGCATGGGCTTTACCATCATGGAGAGCTTCATGACCGAGTTCCGCCTGACCTCCGCGCCCGGAAAGGGAACCACTGTACATATGAAGCGCAAGATCATCCGCCGCGGAGGGAAAAAGTGATCGCGGGGCAGGAGGAACTTTTGCGCAGTGCAAAGGACGGCGACAGGGAGGCCCAGGAGCAGCTTGTGGTCAACAACACGGGCCTGATCTGGTCCATTGCACGGCGCTATTTCGGGCGCGGCGTCGACCCGGACGACCTGTACCAGTTGGGGTGCCTGGGGTTCTTAAAGGCGGTGGAGGGCTTTGACCTGGACTACGGCACCCAGTTTTCCACCTACGCCGTGCCGAAGATCGCCGGAGAGATCCGCCGCTTTCTCCGCGACGACGGCACGGTGAAGGTCAGCCGCAGCCTGAAGGAGCGCTGCGCCTTTCTCAAGGCCACAAGGGAGCAGATGGCCTCGGAGCTGGGACGGGAGCCGACGCTGCAGGAGCTCAGCAGCCGCACCGGGCTGCAGCCGGAGGAGATCGCCGTGGCGGAGACTGCCACGGGGACGGCGGAGTCCATCCAGAAGCGCAGCGGCGAGGACGGTTTTGCGCTGGAGGACGTTCTGACCGAGGGAGAAATGGAGGAGAAGATTGTGGAGCAGATCGCACTGCGGGAGGCAATCGCCTGTCTGCCGGAGCGGGAGCAGATGGTCATCAAGCTGCGCTATTTTCACGGGCTGACCCAGGATAAAACGTCGAAGATCCTGGGC
>CALZCW010000010.1 GCA_945635805.1 uncultured Clostridia bacterium | reverse complement strand
CGACGGCTCGGACATGGATGCGCGGACGGATATGTGCTGGGCGGAATACATGGCCGGCCTCTCCTTCTCCAACGCAGGTCTTGGCCTGGTCCACGGCATTGCCCACCAGTTGGGCGGCTATTACAACATTCCCCACGGCCTCGCCAACGCCATCATGCTGCCGCGGGTGCTGGAATACAACAGGCCCTACTGCATGGGGCGGCTTGCCAGCGTCGCTCAGGCCATGGGCGAAAAGGTGGACAATCTCTCCGTGGACGCAGCCTCCAAGAAGGCCATTGAAGCGGTGCGCAAGCTCTGTGCAGATGTCAAGATCCCACCCCTGTGCGAGACGAAGTTTTCCATGGACGACATCGACACCCTGGCCAGCCACGCCCTGCAGGACACGGCGACCCAGACGAACATCGTCCGTCCCACCCTGGAGGACGTGAAAACCATCATCGCCAAGACCTATTATGAGGGCATCATTATGAAGCAGGTGAAGGGCAATGGATAAAAGCGCAGTACAAAGAAGCGTGCAGCTTGCCACCGCAGAAACGGTGTTCCGCAAAACCGGCCGGATCTTCGTGCCGGTAGCCTCCTCGGCGCGGCACATCCATCTCTGCCGGGCAGATGTGGAAGCGCTTTTCGGTGCCGGATATCAACTGAAAAAATTCCGCGACCTGTCTCAGCCGGGGCAGTTTGCCTGCCAGGAGCAGCTAACCGTCGTCGGCCCCAAAGGCCAGCTTCAGAAGGTCCGCGTCCTGGGCCCGGAGCGCAGCGCCACCCAGGTGGAGATCGCCTTTACAGACTCCTTTGCTCTGGGCATCCGTCCGCCGGTGCGTATGTCCGGCAAAACTGCCGGAACGCCGGGCTGTAAGCTGATCGGCCCTGTCGGCATCGTGGAGCTTGCCGAGGGCGTCATCGTGGCGGCGCGGCATCTGCATCTTTCTGCCCAGCAGGCGGCCTTGTTCGGCCTGAAAGACGGGCAGGTGGTCCGGCTGCGCAGCGAGGGTGACCGGGCGGTGGTCTTTGAAAACGTCATCGTCCGCGCCGGAAAGGGTCACGACATGGAGGTCCACATCGACACCGATGAGGCCAACGCCGTCGCCATGAGCGGCAGCGTTATGATGGAAGTATTGAAATAAGGATACCGTTGGGAGAAGAGCCTCATTGCAGGTTCGGCGCTCCCCATTTGTAAAGAAGAAACGGTTGTGTAGGAGCCTTGCAGATGAACAGTGAGCTTTTGCACAAGTTAATAGAACTGATCGTGGACGAGGTGGTCCGCCGGGTGGCGCGGCTGGAACGGCAGAAGCAGCATCCGGAGCAGGTCCTGGTGCTTTTGACAGCGCCGGTGGCCTACCCCAAGGAGCTGATGAAGCTGCTGCACAGCCAGTTCGGCGCGGGCTATACCCTCGTCAGTTTCCCGGAAAAGAGCGAAGTAGAGGAAGACGGACTGCTCTTTGCGAGCCAATTGGGTGAGCCGGAGCTTTTATCAAGGGTCACTGCGGCAAAGACCGTGATCCTCGTCGGCCCACGGCTGGAGCTGCTGGACAAGATCGCCCACGGCGAGGACGGCGAGTTCCTCTCCTATCTGGCGGTGCGCAGCATCCTGTGGAAAAAGGACGTGCGCCTGTACTTAGACTTTGAGCCGCCCCAGTTCCGCCGCAACACCTTCCTGGAAGGGGTCGCAGCCTCCGTGGAGACGCTGCGCCGGATGAACGTGGCCGTCTGTCCCTACTACACCGGTGATGCCGCGGAACAGATCGGCATGACCCTCATCACCGAGGCGGATGTCCTCGCCGCCGCAGACACCAAGGAGAAAACCATTCACGCCCGTGTGGGCGCCATCATCACCCCCGCTGCCCGTGATGCCCTATTGACAAGCGGCGTCGCCATAGCGTATGAAGGAGAGACAGTATGCAGTTAGCAAGAGTGAAGGGTACCGTTGTCAGCACCAACAAGGCCGAAAAGCTCTACGGCCTCAAGCTGCTTCTGGTCAAGCCTATCGACATTGAAACCTGGCAGGAAAAGGGCGGCCTGCTGGTAGCCATCGACGCCGTAGGTGCCGGTGAGGGAGAGGTCGTCATGCTGGTCGGCGGCAGCTCCTCGCGTCAGACCAACATCACGGAAAACAAGCCCGTAGACCAGAGCATCGTAGCCATCATTGATTCCGTCGACCTGAACGGGACCCGGATATTTGAAAAATTTTCGAAAGAAAGTTGAGGATAGCGTATGGCATTGACAAAAGAACAGATCCGTCAAATCGCGGAACAGACCCGCAGCAGTCTCCAAAGCGGCGGAAGCTGCTGCTCCGGGACGGCCCAATGTCTGTTTGACGATGTAAACGACGCCATCGACACCGCCGTCCGCGCCCAGCAGCGCCTTGCAGAAATGACGCTGGAGGAACGCAGCAAGCTGGTGGAGGCAATGCGCGTCTGCGCCAGAGAGCACGCCGAGGAATTGGCTATTCTGGCCCATGAGGAGACCGGCTACGGCAAGGTGCCTCACAAGATCGCCAAAAACCTGCTGGCCGCCAACAAGACCCCCGGCGTGGAGGATCTCCACCCCACTGCCTACAGCGGTGACGACGGTCTGACTCTGGTGGAAACGGCGCCCTATGGCGTTATTGGCTCCATCACCCCGTCCACCAACCCGACGGCGACGGTCATCAACAACTCCATCAGCATGATCGCCGCAGGCAACGCCGTGGTTTACAATCCCCATCCGGCAGCCAAGCGGTCCTCTCAGCGAACCATGGAGCTTCTGAATCAGGCCATCATCGACGCAGGCGGCCCCAACGGCCTCATCACCGCGCCGAAGGAGCCCACCATGGACACCTCCGCCGTCATCATGAGCCACAAGGCCATTAAAATGCTGGCTGTCACCGGCGGCGAAGCCGTAGTCGCCGTGGCCATGAAGTCGGGCAAAAAATGTGTCGCCGCAGGCCCGGGCAATCCCCCGGTTATCGTGGACGAGACCGCCAACATCCCTGACGCTGCCCAGAAGATCGTCGACGGCGCCAGCTTTGAAAACAACATTCTCTGCGTCGCTGAAAAGGAGTGCTTCATGGTCAGCTCCATCGCCGACGAGCTGATGAGCAAAATGCAGCAGTGCGGCGCGTTCCGCGTCTACGGCGAGGACATCGACAAGATCGTCCGCACCGTTCTGGTGCAGAAGGACGGCAAGTACGTCATCAACCGCAAATTCGTCGGCCACGACGCCACCTACATTCTCCGCGAAAGCGGCGTGCAGTTCACCGGCGATCCGGTGCTGGTTATCGCGGAAGTCGACCGCTTCCATCCCTTCGTCGAGGTGGAGATGCTCATGCCGGTCCTGGGCATGGTCCGCGTCGCCAATTTCGATGAGGCTCTGAACGAGGCCTTCCGCGCCGAACACGGCTGCCAGCACTCGGCTCTGATCCATTCCACCAACATCCACAATATGTCCCGTGCGGCCAAGCGCATGAACACGACGATCTTCGTCAAAAACGCGCCGTCGTACTCCGGCCTGGGCTTCGGCGGCGAGGGCTTCACCACCCTGACCATCGCCACGCCCACCGGCGAGGGTCTGACCAGCGCGAAGACCTTTACACGCGCCAGACGCTGCGTGCTCAAGGGCGACTTCCGCATCATTTAAGCTATGGAGCTGAATAAAATCGTCTGCGACGCCGGTATTCTCGGCGCAGGCGGCGCAGGCTTCCCGACCCATGTCAAGATCAACTGCAAGGCCGAGTACGTCCTGGCCAACGGCGCGGAGTGTGAGCCGCTTCTGCGGGTCGACCAGCAGGTGATGCAGTATTACGCGGCGGATGTGGTGCGCGGCATTTTGGCGGTGAAGGAATTCACCGGTGCCAAGCACGCGGTCATCTGCCTGAAGGCCCACTATGAGGAAGCCGTCCGGGCGCTGAAAAAGGTCCTTAAGGACACCGACGGCGTGGAGCTTCACCTTCTGGACACCTACTACCCCGCCGGTGACGAGCAGCAGATCGTCTATGAGGTGACCGGCCGCGTCGTCCCCACCGGCGGACTGCCCCTGGATGTGGGCGCGGTGGTCTGCAACGTCAGCACTCTGGTGAACATTGCCGCCGCCCTTGACGGCAAAAAGGTCGTTGAGAAATACGTCACTGTCGGCGGCGCGGTCAAAAACCCCGTCACCCTCCGGGTTCCCGTAGGCATCAGCCTGCAGGAGCTTGTGGATGCGGCAGGCGGCGTGACGGAGGAGTGCCGGTACATTATCGGCGGCCCGTGCATGGGCCAGGTCACCGACACGCTGGATGTCCCCGTGACCAAAACCACCGGCGGAGTGCTGGCCATTCCCAAGGATCACCCGCTACTGGTGCAGAAATCCGGAGATCTCAATCTGCGGATGATCATGGCGGTGTGCTGCCAGTGCTCCATGTGCACCCAGATGTGCCCGAGAAACGCTCTGGGCCTCAACGTCCAGCCCCACAAGGCCATGCGGTCCATTGCCAACGGCATTGACCTGATGGGCGACTTCAACGGTATCTTCTCCTGCTGCAACTGCGGACTTTGCACCTACTACGCCTGCAACTTCGGCTTGAAGCCGTCGCAGGTGATGCAGCAGCTCAAAGGTGCCATGGCCTCCAAGGGCATTCGCGCCCGCAAGGAGGTATTCACCCAGGTCGACGGCGGTCTGGAGAACAAAAAGGTTCCCGTTTCCCGCCTGATCGCACGGCTGGGCCTCAGCAGCTACGACGTTCCCGCGCCGCTGAAGGACAAGGTGATGACCACGGACCGCGTCCGCATTGCCCTGCGTATGGGCGTGGGCGCGCCCAGCGTTCCCACCGTCGCCGTGGGCGACAAGGTGCGGAAGAACCAACTGATCGCCGACATCGCAGAGGGCAAGCTGGGCGTCAAGATGCACGCCAGTATTTCCGGCACGGTGACGGAGATCACCGCCAACTACATTGAAATCAGGAGGGCGTCCAAATGAATGCACTGGGTATGATCGAGACCAACGCCATTCCCATAGGCGTGAACGCAGGCGACGCCATGCTGAAAGCCGCAACGGTGGAGCTGGTCGCTGCCCAGCCCGTCTGTGCGGGCAAATACATCGTTATCGTCACCGGCGAGGTGGCGGCAGTCAAGGAGAGCGTTGAGGCAGGAAAGACTGTGGCGGGGTCCAGGCTGGTAGACAGCATGGTCATCTCCCACATCCACGAGCAGGTCCCCAAGGCCATCAACGCCTGTAACGAGGTCGGCAACGTCGCCGCCGTCGGTGTGATGGAGGCTTTCAGCCTCTGCTCCGCCGTGGTCGCTGCCGACGCAGCCGTCAAGGCCGCCGACATCCGGCTCATCGACATCCGCTTGGGCCGTGGCCTGGGCGGCAAGAGCTTTATCACCATGACCGGCGAGGTAGCCGCTGTCCGCGCCGCTGTTTCCGCCGGAGAAAAGGTCCCGGAGGCACAGGGTATGCTCTCGGAGAGTGTGGTCATCCCCTCGCCCCACCCGGACATCATCAAATCGTTGTATTAATTAAAAAAATCATAAACGGAGGATCTCTCAATGAAAGAAGCATTAGGCATGATCGAAACCCGCGGCCTCATCGGCGCCATTGAAGCCGCCGACGCCATGGTCAAGGCTGCAAACGTCCACCTCATCGGCAAGACCCAGATCGGCTCCGGCCTGGTCACCGTCATGGTTCGCGGCGACGTCGGCGCGGTCAAGGCCGCTGTTGACGCAGGCGCTACCGCCGCAAAGCGCGTCGGCGAGCTCTACGGCTGCCATGTGATTCCCTCTCCCCACAATGACGTGGAGGGCATCCTGCCCACCATCGGCTAAGACCCGACAAAATTTTCAAAGGAGACTGTTACAATGAAATTAGCACTTGGTATGATCGAGACCCGCGGCCTCATCGGCGCCATTGAAGCCGCCGACGCCATGGTCAAGGCTGCAAACGTCCACCTCATCGGCAAGACCCAGATCGGCTCCGGCCTGGTCACCGTCATGGTCCGCGGCGACGTCGGCGCTGTCAAGGCCGCTGTCGACGCAGGCGCTACTGCCGCTAAGCGCGTCGGTGAGCTTTACGGCTGCCATGTAATCCCCTCTCCCCACGACGACGTGGAGGGCATCCTGCCCACCATCGGCTAAGCCATGTATATCGGTGAGGTCGTCGGAACGGTAGTTGCCACCGTCAAGGAGCCCAACCTGGAAAATATCCCGCTTCTGGTGGTGCAGCTCATCGAAAAGGGCAAAAAAACTAAAATGATCGTTGCGGCGGACTCCACCCGGCAGGCCGGAAAAGGCGATTTTGTCTACATGATCGGCTCCAAGGAGGCCGGACGGATGTTCCGCACCAAGCGAACCCCGGCGGATTCCGCCATCGTAGGCTTTATCGACTCTTATAACGTACAACTAAAAACTGATTTGGAGGAATAAAAAATGAAATTAGCACTGGGAATGGTCGAGACCCGCGGCCTCATCGGCTCCATCGAAGCAGCCGACGCCATGGTCAAGGCGGCTGACGTTCATCTCATCGGCAAGGAGCAGATCGGCTCCGGTCTGGTCACCGTTATGGTCCGCGGCGACGTGGGCGCTGTCAAGGCTGCTGTCGACGCAGGCGCTACCGCTGCAAAGCGCGTCGGCGAGCTTTACGGCTGTCACGTGATCCCCTCTCCCCATGACGACGTGGAGGGCATCCTCCCGAAAATGGGATGAAGCTGGCAAGAGTCGTCGGAAACGTCGTCTCCACCGTCAAGGATGCGGGCTACTACGGTCAGAAGCTGATGATCATCGACTATCTCGATGACGACGGCAAGATGACCGGCAATCAGGCCATCGCCTTCGATGTGGCGGACGCCGGCGTTGGTGATACGGTCATCGTCAATGTGGACGGCGGCGCGGCAAATATGTTTCTGGGCCGCCAGTGCATTGCCGACCTTACCATCTGCGGCGTCATCGACCACCTGACCATCGACGGCGAAGTAAGGGAGTATCATTAGCATGGATGTAGAAGCAATCAGAAAAGAAGTGGAGCGCCAGGTTCTGGCCTATTTCCACATGGACGCCGCCCCTGCTCCCTGCGCCGGACTGGTGACGGGCGCGGATGTGGTGTCCCATCTGGAGCATTCTCTGCTGAATCCTGACACCACGCTGGACAAGATCCAGGCAGAATGTGCCGTAGCGCGGAAATACTCCGTGGCTGCGGTCTGTGTCGCGCCCTACTATGTCCCGGCGGCGCGGGAGGCTCTGTTGGGCAGTCCCGTGGCCGTGGGCACCGCCATCGGTTTCCCCCACGGCTGTATGTCCCAGGCGGCAAAACTGGCCGAGCTGCGGGAATGTATGGCCAACGGCGCGACGGAGATTGACGTGGCCATCAACGTCCTGGCCATCAAATCCGGTCGGCTGGACGTTGCCCAGCGGGAATTGGAAGAACTGGTGCGCTTTGCCTGCGGCAAGGCCAAGCTCAAAGCCGTTTTTGAGCACGCCCTTTTCACCGCCGACGAGAAGCGGGCCGTTCTGACCATGCTCCGCAGCAGCGGCGTGGATTTTGTGAAGATCCAGAATATGCTCAGCGGCCACGGCGCACGGGTGGAGGATGTCCGTCTCGCCTATGACATTCTCGGCAGGAATGTAGGCATCAAGATCGACGGCGGCATCAAGACCCTGGCCCAGGCGGAAGGTCTGCTGGCAGCAGGCGCCACCCGTCTCGGCCTGACCGCCACGGCAAAAATCGCCGAAGAGGCAAGAAAGTAATACGGAAAGGAAACAACCATGGATATCAATGAAATTATCCGCCAGGTCACGGAGGAGATCTGCTCCAAATACGGCGCAAACGTCTCCGCGCCTGCTGCCGCCGGCAACAACGCTGCCGACATGGCAAAATATATCGACCACACCTATCTGAAGCCGGAAGCCAGCCTTACGGACATCCGTAAGATCTGTGATGAGGCCAAAAAGTACCACACCGCCAGCGTCTGCGTCAATCCGTCTTATATCCAGTACGTGGCCCAGCAGCTCGAGGGCAGCGGTGTGACGCCCTGCTGTGTCATTGCCTTCCCTCTCGGCGCCTGCACGCCGGAAACCAAGGCTTTTGAGGCCTCCGACGCCGCTACCAAGGGTGCCAAGGAAATCGACATGGTCATCAACATCGGCGCCGTCAAGTCCGGCGACTGGATGCTGGTCAAGCGCGACATCGAGGGCGTCGTCAACGCCGTCAAGGGCCGCGCGCAGGTCAAGGTCATCATCGAGTGTTGCCTGCTGACCGACGAGGAAAAGGTCAAGGCCTGCACCGTAGCCAAGCTGGCAGGTGCCCACTTCGTCAAGACCTCCACCGGCTTCTCCACCGGCGGTGCGACTGTGGAAGACGTCCGCCTGATGCGTGAGACTGTCGGCCCCGACATGGGCGTGAAGGCTTCCGGCGGCGTTCGTACCTACACTGACGCGGTGAACATGATCAATGCCGGTGCCAACCGTATCGGCGCCAGCTCCACGGGCAAGATCGTCTCCGGTGTCAAGGAGGACGAGCACATGTGCATCAACTGCGGCAACTGCAAGAATCATTGCCCGACAGGTAACGTGGAGATCCGCAAGAATCTCTATTGATCTGAGGGTTGCGGTATGAGAAGACCCATGATCGCAGGCAACTGGAAGATGAACAAGACGCCTGCGGAGACCGTCGCCCTGATCCAACAGTTGAAGGCCATCCAGCCGAAGTCCAATGTGGAAATCGTGGTCTGCCCCATGACGGTGAGCTTATTCGCGGCCGCCGCCCAGGTCAAGGGCACCGAGCTGCACCTGGGTGCCCAGAACGTCCATTTTGAGGACAAGGGTGCCTTCACCGGCGAGGCCAACTGCGCCAGCCTGAAGGAACTGGGCGTGGAATACGTCATTCTCGGTCACTCGGAGCGCCGTCAGTATTTCGGCGAGACCGACGAGACCGTCAACAAAAAAGTCCTTAAGGTGCTGGAAAACGGCATGAAGCCCATCATCTGCGTCGGCGAAAGCCTGGAGCAGAAGCAGACGGGCATCACCAACGAGGTGGTCTGTCTGCAGACCAAGGCGGCGCTGCACGGCGTTTCCACGGCGGACATTACCGACTGCGTCATCGCCTACGAACCTGTCTGGGCCATCGGCACCGGCATGACCGCCACGGCAGCCGACGCCAACCGGACCATTGCCGCCATTCGCGGTGCTGTCAAGGAGTTGTTTGGCTACGCGGCGGAGAACGTCCGTATTCTCTACGGCGGCAGCATGAACGACAAAAACGCCAATGAGCTTATGGCCCAGCCGGACATCGACGGCGGCCTCATCGGCGGTGCCAGCCTGGTGGCGGAAAAATTTGAAAAGGTCGTTAATTTTAACGACAGATAAAAAGACAGAATAACAGCGGCGCCTTACACAGGCGCCGCTGTTATTCTTCATATATCACAGAAAAAGCGTAATCCTCACGAAGCCGGGTATACAGTCCATAGCCGGGAACAGACAGGTTACCGTCAGTAACGGTGTTCACAGTCCGCAGCTCCCTGCAGATGCCGGTGCCGCGGCATTTGAGCAAGGCCTCTTTCACCGTCCAGAGCTGGATAAATCGTGCAGTCTGCAAGGAACGATCCGCCTGTGCGCAGAGATAGGTCAGCTCTTCCGGGGAACAGACCCACCGGATCAGAGACTCCTTCACGGGACGCAGCACCTGAATGTCTGCGCCAACGGGACGCACCGCCACAGCGCACAGCGCATAGGGCCCGGAATGAGAGAGGTTGAATTGCACCGGCAGGTCCACGGCATAGGGCTTACCCAGACAGTCATAGGCAAAACGCACCTCTTTTGCGCCGCTTGCCTCTTTTACCATGGTTCGCGCCAAATGGTCCGCGCAGATGCGGGCAGCCTTTGTCTCGCCCCCCATGGCGGCGACTTTCTTCCGTTTTTCCGGCTCCATCTCAGAAAGCCACAGGGAAAGCTGTTCCTCCGATGTCTCCCGGCTGTCCAGAATACGGAAGATCATTCTTCTTTCGGCAGTTCGGCGGCGGCAAACACCACCAGCATCAGACCAATGAGGAACAGGAAAAGATCCAGAACGCCCAAGGCTACATCGAAGCCTGTGTCAAGCACAAACAGGTTGACCAGCAAAATGCCTCCGCTGATCAGGATCAGGCAAACGCCGAAAAAGATCTTCACGAGCTGTCTCCAACTGCCATGTTTCATGACCGTTCCTCCAGATATGTCTATTTCCCCGGGCCGAGGCCTACGGGCGTGGGTAATGTTGTTACCGAGAAAAGCGCGCCGCAAAGCCGGTCAAGTCAAGACTCGCCCTGCAGATCGCACAGGATCTCACAGGCGCAGGTCTCACCTTTTCCCTTTGCAACGCGCCTTTTCCTGTCATATCAGAATCTGATATAAAGGTTAAAATGCTTTTTATCAGATTCTGCATGATAAGCGCCCGCAGGCGCTATGCAGCGAGCAACCGCCCATA